>JAHWJO010000322.1:2044-5826 GCA_019348365.1 Armatimonadota bacterium
CGTCAGGCGTTGAGCGTCAGGCGTTGAGCGTCAGGCGTTGAGCGTCAGGCGTTGAGCGTCAGGCGTTGAATGCTGCCCCTTCTGAGCCGTTTTCTATTCATAATCATCGTGTAGCTTTTAAGTTTTGATGTTATTCTGCCCACCTACACCCCGCGCTCAATGCTTAACGCTCAACACCCAAAGCTCAACACCCCAAAGGAGTTCTCATGCGTACCGCTTACTTCGACTGCTTTTCCGGCGCCAGCGGCGACATGATCGTCGGGGCGCTTCTCGATGCCGGACTCTCCCTCGATACCCTCCGGGCTGAATTGGAGAAGCTGAAGCTTTCCGGCTGGGAGATCACCCTGGGGAGACGGGTGCGGGCGGGAATTTCGGCGGCGGATTTCGACGTTCAGACGGAGGAGGACGCCCCGGAGCGCGGGTTCACCGAGATCAAAGCCCTCATCGAAGCCGGCGATCTGTCTCCCCGGATCAAAGAACGGTCCATCGCGGTCTTCCGGCGTTTGGGCGAGGCGGAGGCGAAGGTCCACAACACCACGCTGGAGAAGATCCATTTCCACGAGGTCGGCGCCATCGATTGCATCATCGACATCTGCGGCGCCTGCATCGGCCTCGACATGCTGGGCGTGGAGCGGATCGTCGCGTCCCCCCTGCCGCAGGGGTACGGCTTCGTGCGGTGCGCCCACGGGCGCATGCCGATCCCCACCCCGGCAACGATTGAGATCCTGAGGGGGTGTCCCACCTACAGCGTCGATGTGGAAGGGGAGCTGGTGACCCCCACGGGCGCGGCGATCCTCGCCACCCTCGCTGATGAGTGGGGCCGCCTGCCCTCCCTCACGCCCGAAGTCATCGGGTATGGCTCCGGCAAAAAGGATTTCGGACCGCGCCCCAACCTCCTCCGAATCATCCTGGGAGAGACGGAATCCACCGGAAGGGCAGGGGACCGCCCCCCCACCGAAGTTCGCGTGATCGAAGCCAATCTCGACGACATGAACCCGGAGGGGTACGACTGGGTCGTGCAGCGGCTCTTCGACGCGGGGGCGCTCGACGTGACCCTCACCCCGATCCAGATGAAGAAGGGCCGCCCCGGCGTCACCCTCTCCGTCATCGCCGCCCCGGAAAAGGAAGAGTCGCTCGTCGATCTCCTCTTCCGCGAGACGACGACGTTCGGGGTCCGCACCTCCCCCTGGCAGCGCCACGTCCTCGACCGGGAATTCCGTACGGTCTCCACGCCCTATGGCGACGTGAAGGTGAAGATCGGGCGGCGAAACGCCGAAACTGTAACCGCGAGCCCGGAATACGAGGAGTGCCGCCGTCTGGCGGAAGCGGCGGGAGCGCCCCTGAAGGACGTGTACCGCGCCGCCCTCGCCGCCATTGAGCTGATGGAGAAATCCGTCGGCTGATCCGCCCGCTGGTGGGAACTTTCCCAGGTTGCCCGGCGAATGAATTCGCGGGCAATAAGGGCGCAAAGTCGGCCTGCGCCGACTTCAGGCCACTCCTTCATCAAAAGTTCAAGCCGGTCGTTAAGTCCCCGAAGGGGGACTTTGCGCCTTTGTAGCCCGCGACTTCATTCGCCGGGCAAGCGTCCCAAGCGCGCACAAAGCTCCGGCTCCTTGCATCCCGCGACGCAAGACCATACAATTGAGCAAGGAACATCTGTTTGGGCCATGCCCTTTATATACCCCATCTTTAGAGCTATCTCTACCGTGTTACTCCTGAGAGGATTGCCCCATGGACACCGTTGAACCCACCCTCCTGGCCCCGCAGAGCGCCAACGGCAACCACAAGACCGGCCACCTGCGGGCCATCGTGGACCGCCGTGCGCTTGGGGAGGCGGTGGCGACCGCCCTGCGCGCCGTGCCCACCCGCTCCGCCCTGCCGATCCAGAGCCACTTCCTGCTGGCGGCGGAGGGGAACCAGCTCCGTATCACCGGCTCGGATTACGAATTGCAGATCGAGCAGACTCTTCCCGCGCAGGTCGCCAGCTCCGGCTCGGCGACGGTGCTCGCGCGGGTCTTCGCGGACCTCGTGAGCACCCTCCCCGATGCGGACGTGCAGCTCGTCGCGGAGGAGAGCGATAAGGTCCTGCTCACCTGCATGTCCAGCGAATACGAATTGCTCGGCCTTCCGGCGGAGGAGTTCCCCCCCATGCCGGAGGTCTCCGGGGACAACATCCTCACCATCACCGGCGGGTTGGTGAAGGAGTTGGTTCGCCAGACCGCCTTCGCGGCGAGCGACGACCCCTCGCGCCCGCAGCTCACCGGCCTCAACGTCGTCGCAGAAGGGAACGAGATCAAGCTCTGCGGCGCGGAGATGGCCCGGCTCGCGCTTCGTTCCGACGAGATGGAGCAGCCCGTCTCCGGCAGCATCAACGCCATCATCCCCGCCCGCGCGATGGTCGAAGTCTCGCGGATTCTCGGCAACGATGTTGAGGGCGAAACGCTGGAGATCGGCGTGACGCAGAATCAGGTCGTCTTCCGGCTCCCGAACGTCACTGTCGTCAGCCGCCTGATCGACGGCAAGTTCCCCAATTTCGAGAAGGTCATCCCGAAGGAGTGGAGCAAGAAGATCACCGTCTCCACCGACGCGCTCCTCATCGCCTGCCGCCGGAGCCTCGCGGTCGCCGGGGACAGCAAGCGTCTCCTGTTCAGCACCCAGGATCAGCAGCTTCACATCAAGGCGGAGAGCGGCGGCACGGGTCGCGGCCATGAAGTCGTGGAGGTGGTCAAAGAGGGCGATGACATCGAGATCGCCTTCGACGGCAAGCTCCTCGTGGAGTTCCTCGGGATCGTCGGCGCGGAAGCAGTGGACATCGAGCTGACGGCCCCCCTCAGCCCCGGCGTGATCCGCCCCGTGGACGGCGAGAGCCTGGTCTACATCCAGATGCCCATGCACCTGATGTAACTCAAATTGAGGAAGTAAGAGCCCCTGCTGTGTGCATCAGCAGGGGCTCTTTCGTTTGCGATAAGGTGAAGATCGGGCGGCGAAACGCCGAATTTTAAATGGGCGGATTAATCCGCCCATTTAAAGCTGTGGGACGATATCCAGACAGTCTTGGAAGGGCTTAGGATATTGTCCCACCCTCAGCAGGGCTGTATTTACTTCCTGCAGAGATTCTGTATTATATCAAAATCATAGGGTATGACTTGTCATATCCTCCTGTATTCTCGGTATTTTACAGATGTTCTGTAGAAGGAATATGGTCCTGCTAGAAAGGAACGCACAACGCACATGGTACGGCCTAGCAGAGACCATATCGAGATGCTACACCTTATCGTCTCGATCATGCATCTCTTCGTAAGTATACTCTGGTGGTTATCCCTTTAATCAGCAGACATCTTACGAGAGTAGCCCGGGGGTATTTACCTCCGGGCTACTAACAAATTCAAAGACTCCGGAATGAAGAAATCCATCCTTCAGACTAGGAAATTCACATTTCTACCAAAAGCCATCTTACCCCTGTGAAGGCCGGGGCTGGCGGGGCTGAGAGGGCTGTCTCTCGGAAGCGGCTTTGACCAATCCTTCCGTTCCTCCCTTGCGGGCCAACTTCCGGAAATCTTCCCGGATCTGATCCAGATCCTGCTGCTGGAGATCTTCCGCCTCCATCAGCCGGTTTTCCGCGCCATCCAGCACCCGGATGATCTCGTCGAGCTTGAGGTGCAGCGCTCGCGCGTCCCGGTTCTGCGTGTTCTGGATGAGGAAGACCATCAGGAACGTCACAATGGTCGTGCCGGTGTTGATGATCAACTGCCAGGTATCGGAAAAACCGAACATCGGCCCCG
>JAHWJO010000323.1 GCA_019348365.1 Armatimonadota bacterium
ACTCCCCGGAAGGCGAGCTGTACATGGACATCCTCCAGAATCTGTTTGGACTGCCGGAGGACCTGGTGGGGAAAGTCCTTCCCCCTCCCCCTGCCGCCCCACCCGATGCTCCCCGCTCGGAGCCGGGGAGCCATGAGACCGTGGGGGACGGCCCCTCCCCCCATGACGAAACGGAGCCGGAGGTGTCCCGGTGAGCCTCAGCGCCTGCTTCTACGGCATCGCGTTCTTCTTCTACTTCCTCTCCGGGGTGCTCTACCTGGGCGGGCTGTTCGTCAGGACGCCGCACTGGACTCCCCCGGCGCGTCTGCTCGCCCGCGCGGCGCTCGTTACCCACACCCTCGCGATGGCGATCTACGGCTTCGCGGTGCATCACGCGCCGTTCGTCGATCCGTGGGAGTCGCTCTCGTTCTTCGCGTGGAGCCTGACGCTGCTCTTCCTCATCATCGACTGGCGGCGGCCTCTCCCCGCCCTCGGCGCGTTCGTGATCCCGCTGGCGTTCCTCGCCCTCTTCTTCGCCTCCGCCCGCGCCACCCCCGGCGTCACTCAGGTGCCCTTCGTCCAATCGCACGCCATCAAGATTCATATCGCCGTTTCGCTGATGGGGTACGGGTCGTTCGCCCTCGCCTTCTGCACGGCGCTGATCTACCTCCTCCAGGAACGCCGCCTCAAGCAGAAGCGCATTCACGGCCTCTTCCAGAAATTCCTGCCGCTGGAGCAGGCGGACCGGCTCGCGAACCGGCTGGTGGGGATCGGCTTCGCCCTGCTCACGCTGGGGCTGCTCATGGGCCTCAACTTTGCCGCGCGGGACTGGTCGGGCCGGTGGTGGCTGGACCCGAAGATCCTGAGCAGCTTCGTGACGTGGCTGCTGTACGGCGCGTACCTGTACGTCCATTCGGTGGCGGGCTGGCGGGGCCACCGCACGATGCTGCTGCTCGTCGCCGGGTTTGCGACGGTGCTGATCGGCTACCTCGGGATCAACCTCTCCGGCGTGGGGCGGCATGCTTACCCTTTCTAACTCCTCCCCAATGGACAGAACCCCCTATCGATGGATGATCCTTTCCTTCCTTTTTCACAGTGATGAGGACTTCAATCGATGAGAAGACGGCGATTACAACCGCTCCAGGCTGAGAAGGGTGCCGCAGGCATAGAGTATCTGGAGTATCTATCCGGATGTGCGGCTTTCCTCCGGGGCGCGATCATTGGAGGAGCCTTCGGATTCCTGATGGGAGATCTGCTCCGGTCATCGCTGGAGCAGCCGGTGGGACCCGTCATGGCAGGAGAAGTTCAGCGGTACCATTTTGTAATGTTCCTGGGTCGCACCGGAGTCGCATGGGGGATACTGCTCGGCGGCCTGATCGCCACGATTCGCTGGGAATCTGCAACCGGAGCGGTAGAAGAATAGAGGTGAATTGATTTATTCCCCATCTGAATTGAAATGCGCCGGTATCGGAATGGGGAGAGCGGTCAAAACGAGGAGGACTTTCATAGCGGACTTTGGAGGGAAACGGCCTGCCGGTGTGTGCAGGGAAGGTCGGAGGGAGCATCACGCCGAATAGCTGCTCAACCGGTCCCGTTCGGAGACGGTCATCGCGGGAGCAAACCCCACCCGGCGGAATCCGAATCGGGTCGTTAACGCTCGACCGCTCGCGCCCCTCACCGCGCCTGACCGTGATGTCTCCTTTATGATCGAGAATCCATCCGCCGAAACTCCCCTGCGGAGACGGGCCTCTCCCTTTGCCGACATCCCCCGGAAGCCCATGGCCGCGATGCTGCTGCTGGCCCTCTCCTTCGCGTTCCTCCTACCGGCTCACACCGGCCCGGATGAGATCGGACACATGGCTTACGTCTCGGCGCTGGCCCAGGGGCGGCTCCCCGTCATCCCCATCGGGCAGGCGACCGTTGCGGACATCCGTACGGGCACGAGCTGGCAGGGGCAGCATCCGCCGTTGTTCTACCTGCTGGCGACGCCTTTCTATCTCCTTGCGGGTAAAAAAACCCCTCGTCACCCTGTATCTGTTACGGCTGATGAGCGTCGCGGCCCTGGCGGTGACCCTGTTGTTGCTCCATCGCCTGGCTGCGCTGCTGCTGCCTCCCGACCGGATCGGCATGGCGGTCTGGCTGATCGCCGTCCATCCGACGGTGGTGTACGTTGCCTCCATGGCGAACAACGAGGCGATGGCGATGGCCTTTTCCGTCGCCTGCGTGTGGGCGGCGGCCATGGCAGTGAAAGCCACGGAAGACGGCTCCGGCCAACGGCGACGGTGGGTGGTGCTGGCGGTTTTGCTGGGTGGTTTAGGCCTCCTCACCAAGCTGACCGCCATTGCCGGGGTGACTGCCGCCGCCTGGATCATCGGGCGAGACCGATCATCGCGCGCGTCTCTGCTACAGGGCTTCGGCGTTCTGATCGGGGCCATCTGGACCTGGCTGCCGTGGGGACTCTTCATGCATCACCTGCACGGCTCGCTGGTCCCCTCGCCGGTGCAGCGCCCCACCTTCGGAGGATTGGAGGCGCTGATCCTCTATCCCCTCGACGTAATGATCGCGGTCGGCATGGCGGTGCCGGAGTTCGCCATTGGAATGGTGTGCCCCTACTGGTTGATTCGCCCTCTCGATATTCCCCATTATCCGGTGTGGATCGGAGGCTGGCTGCTGACGATCGGGGTCATTTACACGGCGGTCCAGCGCCCTCCGCTCCGCTTCGCTGGCGTGGCATTCGGGTCGCTGGCGGCTCTGGTGGTGAGTCAGGTGCTGTTTCGGGATTGACGGCCCTGCTGCTGCTGGCGCGTTACGCGCCTATTGCAACGGTGTTGGCGTCCCTCATGGCGGCTGCCGTTTACAATCCGCATTCACCCTTGCTGCGAAAGGGCCTCATGGCCTTGTGGGGAGCCGTCGTTGCCGCCAATGTCGTGTATATCTTCTATTTTTTCTTATCGATTTTCCGTATTGAAGGGGCTCGCCCGCAGGCCGCTTCGCCTGAAGGCCCTCCGATGCTCCCATCCCCGGATCGCCTGTCCTTCTCCTATTTCTCTCTGGTCTGATCCACTATCCCTTGATCCTCGTTCATCATAATCATGAAAGGAACCCCATGAAACTCGGCGCGAATTCGGTGTTGTTCGGCGGCTACGAGATGGAGACCGCGTTTCAGTATCTCGCCCTCTCCGGCTACGACGGGATCGAACTCTCGGCGATCCCCGGCATGAGCGAGCACCTGGTCCTCGACCGGTGGCAGGAGATCGTCCCTGACGCGAAGCGATACGCCCAGGAGTACGGCCTGGAGCTGCTCGCCATCGAACAGCCGTCGCAGGACCCCGCGACGATGGAGAAAGCGTTCCAGGCGGCTTCCGAGCTGGGCATTCCGGTGGTCAACTGCGGCCCCGGCGGCAAGACCGGGGACGAGGAGAGCCTGAAGCAGTCCATCGATTCGCTGGGGAGCCTCGCGGAGATGGGGGGCCGGTACGGCGTGACGCTCTGCGTCAAGGCCCACGTCGGCGCGGCGATCTGGGACACCCCGACCACCCTCCGGGCGATGGAAGCGATCACCTCCCCGTGGTTCGGGATCGACATGGATCCCTCTCATGTCTACCGCGCGGGCGAGAATCCGGTGGAGGCTCTTCAGGCGGTGGTGCATCGGGTGAAGCACGTCCACATCCGCGACTGCAAGGGGCGGCAGCAGGGCCCCGGCTCGCCGGAGCTTCAGGCGAACGGGCGCGGCGACATCGACCTGATCGGCTACCTCCGGGTGCTGCACGAGTCGGGCTACGGCGGCCCGGTGGACCTGGAGATCATCGGGGCGAAAGAGTACCCCCTGGAGAAGTGCTGCATCATCGCCGCCGAATCGCGGGGCCACATGCAGGCCGCCCTTCAGGCGTGCGGCGCCCGGTAACGGCACGGGACCCTCACGCTTTGTGAATAGAGGCGCGGGGAGTAGGGCCGATGGGACTCTGCTTACTCGCGGCGAAAATACGGGAAGTGGGTGCGGTGGGACGGAGGTTTTCGGTGGGAGGGGGGACCTCTCCCCCAACCCCCTCCCCGACGCGGGGAGGGGAGCCGAATCCGCTCATGGATCGGTTTATCCCGCTTTGAACCGTCTCCCGACGGGTAACCTTCCCAAAAAACGAACGCCCCGGATGCCGGTACGGCTTCCAGGGCGTTCTGTAACGATCAGTGAATTTAAGAAGTGATTTTAGGCGATTGAATGTAAGCGCGTCTCCTCCTTCCTCCCGGATTAAAGGTGGAGGGGACGATTAGATTTGCAGGTATTCAAGCTTGTCGCGGAGCATCCGACGCGCCCGGCTCATCCGCATCATCACGTTCGCTTCGGTCAGGTCCAGCGCTTCGGCGATCTCGGCGTAGGAGAGATCGTCGATGAAGCGGAATACGACCACGCTGCGGTAGTTGTCCGGCAGCGACTGGATCGCCGCGTGGACCTGCCGCCGGGTCTCCTGGGAGAGGATCATCTGCTGCGGATCGACGCCGTTGTCGTCCCGTCGCTCCTCGAAGGGCTGCTCCGTCACCGACTCCAGCAGCGCCGGTTTCGCCTTTTTGGCCCGCATGAAATCGGTGATGACGTTGTGCGCCACGCGGTAGATCCAGGGGGAGAAGGGACGCTTGCTATCGAAGGTGCCCAGCGCACGGTAGACCTTGACGAAGATCTCCTGACAGAGGTCGTAGGCGTCTTCCGAATTCCCGATCATATAGAGGGCCAGGCGCATCATCCGCTCGCGGTAGAGGTCCATCAGCCCGGAGAACGCCTCGTGGCTCCCCTGCTGCGCCCGTCGAATCAATTCGGCCTCGGTCCTCTCCCCGGCTTTCCGCTCGGAGAGGAGAGTGTTCAGAGGAGTGGTCTCTACGGCTGCGTTGTTCGCTTTCATGGTCATCACCTTTTTTCACCCCGTTGTGAAAGTGTAAAGTAAAAGCTAAGGTTTCGTCCGGGAGAGTAGGGTCCGTGGACGGACCGGTAAGGGTCGTTCTCGCCACTGCCTGTGAGCGTTTACGTGTTACCGGTTGAGAAGGACTTGTAACGGGCGCTCCGTGCGCTTCCAGATATATGATAGAGAGGGGTCGTGACAGCAGCGCGGAACGAACGTGAAATTTTGCGTGAAATTTACCGTGAATTTCTGCGTGAATTCGGGGTCAACCGATCCATTCAGGTCCGACCGTGAATGTTTCACGCGGATAACGCCCGTCCTCGCCGGAGGAGGCCTCCTCCGCTTCCACCGACAGTTCCGGCCTCCGGCGACCCCATAAGGCTTTCCGATTCCGTGCGGGTCACTCGATGGAAGACATGGAACAGTAAGCGATCTCTGACATCCTCACTCGCGATTCCCCTTTTGAATGGGAAGGATCCACCTGCCGCATGGAAAGGGGATCGTTTCCCTCAATTCAGGAGCCTTGAATGATCGACGTTCTCTTCACCGGCGGCATGGTCGTGGACGGCACCGGGCAGCCCGCCTTTCCCGCCGAAGTCGGGGTTTCGGGCGATAAGATCGTCCACGTCGGTCCGCTGGAGCCGGGCACCCCGGCGGCCTGGACCGTGGATTGCACGAATCTCGCCCTCGCCCCCGGCTTCATCGACATCCACTCCCACTCCGATTACCTCCTCCTCGTCAACCGCACCGCCGACAGCAAGATCACCCAGGGCGTGACGACGGAGATCGGGGGGAACTGCGGCTTCTCCCAGGCCCCGGTCATCGGGCCGCACCTCAAGGAGGATTACGAGCGGTACCTCACCGACCTAGGGATCGAGGACCGGTGGAGCACCCTGGGAGAGTTCTACAGATCGGA
>JAHWJO010000030.1 GCA_019348365.1 Armatimonadota bacterium
CCAAACAAGTCCACCAGTGCAAAGGTCCAGTATAGAGGAATAGGGCCGAAGCCAGAAGACAGTACATTTAGCTCCCCTCTCCCAGCATTGGGAGAGGGGCCGGGGGTGAGGGCCGCCGACCACCGACCACCGAACAGAGGGGCTGGGGGTGAGGGCCACTATTGCCTGTTGCCTATTGCCTGGGCTAAGAGCCAATCCAAAATGGGCGGATCATGAAGCCCCGGCTCCTCTTCTCCGGGTACTACGGACTCGGCAACGCGGGCGATGAAGCCGTGCTCGCCGGACTCCTTCAGGGGATGCGCGAGGCGGGCATCGACGCGGAGGTGACTGTGCTCTCTGCCGATCCGGCGCACACGGAGGCGTGGCACGGCGTGAGGGCCGTCCCGCGCATGAAGCCGGACCTCCTCCGGGCCCTCAGCGAGTGTGACGTGCTGGTGAGCGGCGGCGGCAGCCTCCTGCAAGACGTGACGAGCTCCGCGTCGCTGGCGTACTACCTCACCGTCATCGCGCTGGCGAAGCTGGCGGGCAAGCGCGTGGTCATCGCCGCGCAGGGGATGGGGCCGGTCGTCCGTCCTGCTTCCCGGCGGTGGACCGGCATCGTCCTCAACCGCGCCGACCTAATTACCGTGCGGGATGCCGCATCGGCGGCCCTGCTGCGCGACTGCGGCGTGACCCAGCCGGTCCATGTAACGGCGGACCCGGCCTTTCTTCTTCGTCCAAGGTCCAATGACCCCGGTCCAAAGTCCAACGTCCAAAGTCCAACGTCCAGGGGCCAAGGTCGAGAAGCTCCGGTTCAGGATCTGGAACGTGGCGACACGGCGACGCATCCCGGAGACGTTGGACCTTCGACCCCGGACCTCGGACCCCGGACCCCGGACCCTGGACCGCAAGTGGGTCTGGCGCTGCGCGCGTGGAAGGACCGGAATGCGGCGGCGTGGGGGGCCGACCTCTGCCGGGAGCTGCGGGACCGGGGCGCGTCACCGTTTCTGATCCCCATGCACGAGCCGCACGACCGCGATCTGGCGGAAGCGATCCGGGCCGCCGTCGGCGACGAGGTGGCGGTCTCCCCCCCGCCGAACGCGCTCTCGGACGTGCTGGATGGAATCTCCGGCTGCGACGTGCTGCTCGGAATGCGGCTGCATGCCCTCCTCCTCGCCGCGAACGCAGGCCTTCCGGTGGTGGCGTGGAGCTACGACCCCAAGGTGGATGCGCTGATGCACCAGGTCGGCCGCCCGCATGGGCTGCTGCCGCTCTCCCCGACTCCCGCACAGGCGGCGGATGCCGTGCTCGTGGCGGCGGCCCAGCCGATGGACTTCACCTTCATCGAGATGCAGCGGCGGCATGCCCGCCGCACTCTGGAGCTGATATCAGATCTTCTCGCTCAAACCGGGTGATCCGTCACTCTCTCTGGTCGGACGGGCATCGGCACCGGGGTTCCGGTCGGAGGCGGCCCTCTGGAGATCTTCGGAAAGCAATTCGAGGTCGAATCCCTCCCGCCGGATGCGGTGGTCCAGGTACAACAGCAGGCTTACGATGGAGAAGAGAGGCGTGAGGACCATTCCCATTACGCCGTCCACGCTCCCCGCGACGATGCGCTGCAGCCACGAATCCGCCTCGCCGCCGAAGACCGATTCCATGGGAATGTACAGAATTCCCATGAGGATGAATACGATTGCGAGCAGGCTGAGCATACAAGCCCCGTTCTTGAAAGGGTGTGCAAAGAAGATACGGATGCTTCCCCAAACGGCTTTGAATCCGGTCTGACTCTCGACGACGAATAGAGGCACCGCAAACATAAGTGAAAAAGAAATGAGCAGACCCGGCAGCACGAGCCAGGAAGGAGACTCGGAGAGCTCTTCAGCGACAATTCCCAGGGGCAGGAGGAGCAGCAAGGCCGGGAGGAAAGATCGGAAACGGCGCAGGAACGCCCGGTAAGCATCGAGAGCGGTGGTCTTTTGGCCCCGAAGATGCTCGTAAGCGGCGACCGTAACCACACCTGTCACGAGATAATGAAGCAGGTTTTCCGGTACGGCGATCAGTCCCTCCCGAAGGCTCCACCCTTCGGGAGGGGAGGCGCTGAGGGAAGCTTCCGCTCCCAGCCAGAGACCCTGGAGGATTTCATAGGGAATGTAAATCGCCGCGATGGCGAGGAAGACTCCCAGATGGCTTTTATAGAGGTCAATCGTTTCATCCAGGATGTCCCGGATGCCCATCGGTCTTAAATCCGTGCGGGATGCCATAGCAGAATCCTTGCTCCCCCAGCCGGGGATCGCCCCTCGTGTGAACCGCTCCGCTTCTTCCAGGAGAGGATCCGATTACACCCGTTCTTCCAGGAGAGGATCCGATTACCCGTCCGAAGACGACCGCCCCGAACGCCGGTGAGCGGGATTATTCCACCGGGGAAGGCGGCTCCTCTTCCGCGACGGGGGCGTACGGATCGGGAGCGCCGCCGCTCCCGGTCTCCACCGTGGTCCGGAGCTCGTTCGCGAGCATCTCCAGGTCGTACCCTTCGCGCCGGATCCTCACATCGTAGTACAGCAGCAATACGACGATGATCTGGATCGGCTGGATGAGGGACTGGACGATTCCGCTGAGCGCCCCCTGGAGGCCCAGAAAAACCGGGGATAGGGAACCCTCCTCACCGAGGAACATGCTCATGCCCGCGACCGGGCCGAGGATCACCATCATCACGACCCCCATGATGATCGACACCAGAAGCAGGGTGAGGATCACCTTCCCGGAGCTGAAGGTAAAGAGCTGGTAGCTCCGCTTCATCGCATCCCAGCCGGAGCGGCCTTCGATGATGAAGACGGGCATCACGAACGAAATGCCGAAAAAGAGGTAGATCACCGCGACCACCGCCGCGAGACCCAGGAGGACCCCGATCAGAACGCCCACGATCTCGTTCACGAGTGCGACGGCAGCGCCGATCCCGATGGCGATAAGGATCATGAGAAAGCTGGCCGCTCCGACGAGGAAGAACGGGAGGAGGAGGGTGACCAGGAACGGCCCGAACCGGTTCAAAATGGCGGAGTAGGCTTCTCGGACGGTGATCCGGCGGCCCAGGTAGCGCTCGGAAACGGCGGCGGTCAGCGCCCCCATGGCGACGTAGGTGGCCAGGGTGCCCAGAACAAACGTGATGATGCGGGTCACCACCAGGGAGATGACGATGGCGGGATTCGCGTCGGGGCCCAGCTCTTCGGTCGGGCCGGTGAAGAGCGTCACCAGAAAGTTGAACGGCAGAAAGACGAGGGCCGTGATGGTGACGAACAGGACGAAGTTCTCCTTGAAGAGATCGAACGTATCGTCCAGGATGTCGCGCAGGTCCATGGGCCGAAGCCGGTAGGAGGTGTCCATAAAGGGTCCTTTGAAATCAAGTTCTCATGAAGAAGGAAGATTTGACGCGGAAGGGAGGGCATGGAACGAGTGGCCCGGAAGATCAGGCGAAAGGAGCGGGCAGAGAGAGTTTCTGCCTCCACCGACAGGGCTGTGACTTCCCGAGTTTCTTCTTAATCCGATCTATACTATCTCTATGGGAAGAACCGAGCGGCTCGATCAGGGGGACCGGCGTTCGGCAAGAATTTCATTCTCTTTATCCGCGTCATGTCCTGTCGGAGCCCGAGAAAAGAAAAGCCGCCCCGTGATGGGGCGGCATGGGGGACTCCCGTTCGGCGGGCGTCTCTTGGGAAGGGGCCGGGAAGTTCGCCCCACCGTCGTCGTAGGGAGGAATCGTTCCCATCGACATACGGGCGAAACAGGGGTCAGAACCGATCGCTGAAGGAGATGCTCTCCTCCTCGTCGTCGGCTTCTTCTTCCTCCATCAAATAGCCCTGCGGTACGCCGGCTTCTTCCATGTAAGCGGCATGGCAATCCGGGCTGCAAAAATAGAACTCGCCCGCCTGGGTCTCCGCCATCGGCCCGAGATCCTCGGATCGTAATTCCACGTAGATGGGGCGTCCCAGAATTTCCTGCCCGCAGTAGTCGCATTGCATATTTCCACCTCCGGGATGGATGGTCTGTTCCCTCGTGTCAGTGTGTTACCGCTCCCTAATTGTACCCGTTTCCTACCGGAAAATGAAACCGGCAGGGCCCTCAACCGAAGCGGTGGTGAGCCCGTTTTCGGAACGGGGGGGAGATATTGCTACAATGGGGGCGGTGAAGGGCGGGAGATTCCTCCGGAACCGCTACGCCTGTTACCGTCCTCTTCCATTCATTGAAAGGAGTGACCATGTCTGATTCGGTCTCACGACGCGAGCTGCTGTCCGCCGCGATGGCGGCCCCATTCCTGGGGGGGATTTCCGGTCTGGCCCTGGGGGCGGATGCCGGAATGGAGAATTACGCCGCCTTTGCGAACGGCAAGTACGTCCTGCCTCCACTGCCGTACCCCTACAACGCCCTGGAGCCGCACATCGATGAGGCGACCATGCGTCTCCATCATGACAAACACCACCTGGGTTACGTCAACGGCCTGAACAAAGCCTTGGACGAACTCGCGGAAGCCCGCCGAACCGGCGATTTCAATCTCGTGAAGCACTGGGAGCGCGAGCTGGCTTTTCATGGCTCCGGTCACTTCCTCCACACCCTCTTCTGGCTCAATATGGGTCCCAAGGGCGGCGGAACCCCCACCGGATCGCTGGCGAAGGCCATTAGTCGGGATTTCGGCAGCTTCAAAGCGTTTATGGCGCATTTCAGTGCCGCCTCCAAACAGGTGGAAGCCAGCGGCTGGGGAATTCTCGCGTACGAGCCCATCGCCCGCAAGCTCCTCGTCTCCCAGGCGGAAAAGCACCAGAACCTGACCGAATGGGGCGTGATCCCGCTCCTCGTGCTGGATGTCTGGGAGCACGCCTACTATCTCAAGTACCAGAACGACCGGGGCAAATACGTGGACAACTGGTGGAACGTGGTGAACTGGCCCTTCGTGCAGCGCCGGTTCGAGATCCTTGAAGATATCGTTCTCCAGTACGAGCGCCGCATGAACGAAGGCGCGCGCCGAAGGTAAGCGGTATGGAACCGCAGATGAACGCAGATACACGCGGATAACCCCGTTAAAAAACCGCAGATGAACACAGATAGGTTCGCTCACCATTGTTCATCTGCGGTTAAAGGGGTTTCTTTGTGTCCTTCGTGTCCTTCGTGGTTCAAAGGGGTTGATCCGCGTCAAGCCGTTCCGATCCGCGTAGCGTAGCTTCGCGTCCCATTCACCCATCTCTACATCCACCCACACACCCATCCACACTCGATGACGACCCCCTCCCCCCTCATCGCCGGAATGGACAGCGGCGGCACCCACACGACCTGCGCCCTCGCCACGCTCACAGGCGAGGTCATCGCCGTGGGTCATGCCGGGCCGGGCAACCTCTGCACCCACGCTGCAACGGCGGCATCCGCCCTCCGTGACGCGCTTCAGGATGCCATGCGCCAGGCCGGGGCCGAACGGGAAAACGTTCGGGCGCTGTGCGTCGGCTCCGCCGGGTACTTCGCCTGCGCGGTGCCGGGCGGACCGGACGCGGTTTTGGAGGGCCTGCTGAGGCCGGATGCGCCTGTGGAGATCGTCTCGGACATCGAGATCGCGTTCACCGGGGCGGCGGTGGGCGAGGACGCCGTGGTCCTCATCGCAGGGACGGGGTCGGTGGCGTACGGCGGCACGCGGGACGGCGGTCGCGCCCGCGCGGGAGGGTGGGGCTACCTCCTCTCCGATGAGGGCAGCGCCTTCTGGATCGGATTGCAGGGGGTGCGGGCCGCCCTCCGCGCCTTCGACGGGCGCGGGCCGGAAACGGAGCTCATGGGGCGGCTCATGCGCGCGCTCGGTCTCCACGACCCGATGGAGCTCGAAGGGGCGGTATACGGGATGGAGTCGGTCAACACCGGCGTGGCGGCCCTCGCGTCGGTCGTCATCAATGCGGCGCGGGAGGGCGACGGGGTCGCGTCCAGCATCCTGGAGGAGGGCGGGCGGCTCCTCGCGCGGGCGGTGCTGGCCGTGCTGACCCGCCTGGATCGCCGCAACGCCCGCATCCCTGTCGCGACGGTGGGGGGCGTGCTCCAGGACCCCGACAGCCCCGTGCGTCGTGCCCTGGTCCGCTCGCTTTCCGAAGCCGCGCCGGGCGCGACGGTCACCTGGCCCGCGCTGCCGCCGGTCGGGGGGGCGCTGCTCCGGGCCATGCGGAGGGCGGGGACCGAGCCGGGGCCGGACGAGATCGCGCGGCTGAAAGCGGGCCTTGCTCAAAAGGCCACTCCCCAACCCGGCGCGGCTTAGGAGTCCGGTCCCATGGCTCCCCCTGCCGACCTCGAACTCCTCCTCCAACGACTCCACGCGCTGGCCGGAGGGCGGCCCCTCTACCTCGTCGGCGGCTCCGTCCGCGACCTGTTGCTCGGTCGGCCCGTCAAGGATGTCGATGTGGTGCTGCCGGGGCCGGTGGAGGCGTTCGGACGGCAGGCGTCCCGCGCACTGGGCGGCTCGTTTTTCTACCTCCGGCAAGCCGAGGAGACGGCGCGGATCGTCCTCCCCGTACCGGCTGGGCAGGAGGATTCCCCCTCGGTCCGCCAGGTGGACCTCGTCGCCCTGCACGGCGGGTCACTGGAAGACGACCTCCGCCGCCGGGATTTCACCGTCAACGCGATGGCCCTGGACCTCTCCCACGGCGTTCCCCCGCTCTCCATGGAAGGCGTGAGAGGCGCGCTGGCGGACCCCCTGAACGGCCGGGAGGACCTTCAAGCGGGCTGCATCCGCCGCTGCACCCCCCGGAGTCTCGTCGATGATCCTCTGCGCGCGCTCCGGGCGGTGCGGTTCGCGGCGGGATTCGATGGGCGCATCGAGGCGGAGACCCGGCAGCAGGTCATCGCAACCGGGCCGCAGCTCGTGCGGGTGTCGGCGGAACGGATCCGGGACGAGCTCTTCCTCATGCTCGATCTGTCCCCCCCCACGCGCGCGATGGAGGCGGTGAATCTTCTTCAGCAGATGGGCCTGCTGCCCCATGCGCTGCGCGGGCCGGTCGGCGAGGGCGGGGTGGAGCGGTTCGTCCGCCTCACGGAGAGCGTCCTGCCGGAGAGCGCCCTGCCGGAACGGGACGGGGGGGCGCGCTCCGGCCCGGCCTACGAGGCGGCGGGAGCGTACCTCCGGGAATCCCTCACGCCGCCCCGCACCCGCGAGGCGCTGCTGAAGCTCGCGGCGCTGATCGGGCCGGAGGTGGCGGGAGAACGGGCAGAGGGGGACGACCGCCGCGAGAACGCCCGGCATCGGGATGCCCTCCGCTCCCGGCTGGAGATGAGCGCGGCGGAAGCCCAGTATCTCCGGAAGGCCTGGGGCGCGGCTCGCGTGCTTCTCCCACTCCCTCACGACCGGTTTCCCGATCCGATCACGATCCACCGGATCTTCCGCCGGTACGGGGATGCCGTGCCCGGTGCCGTCTTCCTCGCCGGGTCGGAAGCGCCGCATCTCCCGGGTTCAACGGCGGAACGGGCCTGGCTGCAAGCGTGGTTCCACGAGCGGGACCGCTATCTCCCCGACCCGCTGCTGAACGGGAACGACCTCATGCGGGAATTCCGACAGCGGGGCGGCCCCTGGGTGGCGGAATGGCTGAAAGCTTTGCAGGAAGCGCAGGTGGACGGCGAGGTGAAGAACGATGCGGAAGCGTGGGACTTCGTGCGGCGGCGGAAGCAGGAGGAAGAGAAAACGGGGATCGATTGAAATTCCGCGAGCATCGAAGTTTACCCTGAGGAAGAAGTCCGACCCGTCCGAAAAAATGTGTGGACTGAGGTCTCCCCTCCCAGAGGCCTGAGTTTCCTCCCCTATCTCCGGGGAAGAGTACCCCCTCCCAACTCTTCCCCGGAGAGAACCCCCTCGCTGCCCAACGGATCCCCCCCCGCGACCGCTTCCTGTCCACCGCGCCTCCCGGCGACCTTTCCGTACCCTGTTGACCGGGGCGACCGTGGTATACTGATCAGGAAGAGGATCAACGGATCAGCCTCTTTCAAAAGCTCTGTTCCTGCCTGCTCTCCCCCTCCTACGTCTCCATGGCTCCTTTACCTGCCCGCCTGTGGAATGCCTTGCGTCAGTGCCTCGCCCGCTGGTTCAGCGAGGAAGAATCCGGCGCGGAACCGCATCCCGATTCTCTCCCTGCCGAACTGGAGCAGCTGCGTCGCCACGCCGCAAGCCTCTGCGCTCATGCATCCCGGTCCCGGATGGATCTCTCCGACCGGTTGCAGGAGTACGACCGGTGGGATGCGGAAGCCCGGCAGCTTATTCAGGAAAAACAGGAGGATGAGGCTCGCATCCTCCTCGCGCGGATGGAAGCGGAGGAGGAGGAGATCGCGCGGCTGGCTCGCGCCTATGAATCGCAGCGGCGGGTCGCCGAAACCGCCGTCAACGCATGCCGCAGACGGGAGGCGCAGTGGCGGAAGGTGCGGGAAGCGCATGAAGCCTCCGGGCGCATGGAAGCGGCTGCCGTTCATGCGGAGGCGTTTCAGAGGGTGGCGGATCTCCTCGTCGATTCGGCCGCTTACACGGAGGACCCCGAACCTCTTCCGAACGCTGATCCGGTGGCTGCCGCCCGCGAGCTGTTGCGCCGACCGCCCCTGACGGAAGAGAATACCTCGTAATGCGGGGACTGCGCCGGGTCGGTTTGAACGGACCGGATTCGTGAACTGCCGGAGGTCGTGGACGATGCGGGTGGGATACGTGATCAGTTTACCGGTTATAGGTCTACTGAATGCCGCTGCAATCCTCGCAGGCTTCTATCTTTTATCCCGCGTCATCGAACCTAAAGTCTTCCGCTCGTCCTCCTCGTCCACCCTCATCGATAAGAATGTCGTCCCGCTCACGGGAGATCGTTTTGCGGTGGTGGACAGCGGCAGCGAGCGCATCAGCGTCTACCGGGTGGATGGGCAGGGATAGATCACCCGGGTGAACGAAGTTCGGACGACGTATGACCAGTTCGTGACTTTCTCCCGTCCCGTGTACCCCTATTCCACGCAAGGGACGGTGATCGGAACCGTCATGGGCTATCGGCTGGATAGAGAGAAGGGCATTTATCAGGTAGACGTCAGCCTCCCTGAAGGACAAAGCAGGAGGGTCTCGCTACAACAGGCTGTCGTTGTAGGGCAAAAGTTGCGCGTGCATTACCGAAGGGGGAAGAAGGGCGAAGTCCTTATTGATCAGATGGAGCCGCTGAAGAGGGGAGAAGAGAAAAGGCGGTAGGAGCAGGAAAGATTCGAGGAAACGCCCCCTGCAGGAATCGAACCTGCGGCCCACTGCTTAGAAGGCAGTTGCTCTATCCGCTGAGCTAAGGGGGCAAAAAACGAACACCATTATGCCTGAACAGAGCTACTGCATACAAAATCCCTCTCAATAAAAGGGAGGAATATAAGTAGGAGCAGTGGCTCTCCATGGAGTAGAGAAAGGGCTCTACAGCACTATTATAACAGCAAGGGAAACTTTGAAGAACAGAACAGGCTTGAATCTCGCGCCGGCAAACAGGGATCTCTGATGACCCTGGAGAGCTCAATCGTGAGAGGAACCGACAGATCGTCCTTACCAGAGCGACAAGGACGATCTATCGGTCATGTTCCTCTTCTTCTCTTCTGTGACCCTGTTTAGTACTCGCGTTTGCCCTTCAGCCCCGGCTGAGGTTTCGGGTAGTTTCCCTTTGCGTCCGCTTGTACCGGTGCCGGAGAATTCTTCGTCAACCGGTCCAGCCCCGGGGCGAATTCGTGCTCGCAATTCAGCATCTCTTCGTAGCTGATCGGCTGGCCCGTATGCACCGCCATGCGCCCCATGCTGGTGACGAGGCTCGCCTGAACGCCGCGCTCGACCTCATTGTGGGGCTTGCCGTCGCGGATGGCGGCCATCAAGACGTTCCATTCGTTCCGGTAGGGGTTGCTGGTGTCCCGGGAACGCCAGAGCAGGTTCGCCATGTCCTCTTTCTGGCCGCGGTAGATCGCGGAAGGCGTACCGATGTCGCCGAAACGGGAGGCGATGGCCATGCCCTTGGTGCCGTGGATGTAGCTCGAATACCGCGTTTCCGTGCCGTTCATGCAACGCCCGTCGAAGAAGAACTTGCTGCCGTCCGGGAAGGTGTACTCCACCGTGTAGGTATCGAAGTTCTGATCCACATACGGGGTGCCGTCGGCGGTCTGGCTGTAGTGGCGGCCGCCCGTCCCCTGCGCCTGAGTGGGCCAGGCGTTCTTCATCCAGCAGAGATGATCGATCAGGTGGATATAGAAATCGCTGAAGGCCCCGCCGCTGGCCCAGAGAAAACTGTGGAATCTTCGGTTCTGATAGTCGAGCTCGCTGATGTCCGCCGGTTTCGGCAGGGACTCGAAATAGCCGATCAGGCCCTGCATGCGATAGCCGCGCATCATGACGATGTCGCCGATCTCCCCGTTCCCGATCCGTTGATGCAGCTCCTGGAGCGCGCGGGAATGCCGGGACATCAGTCCCACGCCGACTTTGAGGTTTTTGGCCTTCGCCGCCTCCGCCAGCTTCAACATACGCTTGCTGGTCGGGCCATCCACCGTGACCGGTTTCTCCATGAAGACGTTGAGGCCCTTATCGATGGCGTACTGGAAATGCACCCAGCGGAACGCCGGCGGGGTGGCGAGGATCACCACATCCCCCGGCTTGAGGGCATCCATCGCCTTCTTATAGGCGTCAAAACCGACGAAGCGGCGCTCCTCCGGCACATCTATCCGGTCCCCGGCGGCCTCGCGGAGGTGGCCGTGACTGCTCTGAAGGCGGTCGGTATACGCGTCGGCCATCGCGACCAATTTGACCGGGCCGCCCGTGGTGGACAGCGCGTCCATGACGGCGCCGCTGCCCCGCCCGCCGCAGCCGACGAGGGCGAGCTGTATCGTCTCTTCCCCGGCGGCATGGACGAGGGGAAGCTCCCCCCCGGCCAGGGCCGAAATCGCCACGACGCCTCCCGTAGCCTTGAGGAACTGCCGACGTGTGGTGAGCTGTTTTTCATTAGAAAGCATAAAGAGTCATCCCTTGCACGCTAAAGTCTTCTGCACAGACGGATTGATGTCCTAACGGTGATCGGTGATCTTCTGATATGACATTGCGTCGCCGATCAAGCTCCTTATTATATCACAGGAGCGGCGATGCCTATCGTTTACTTTTCCAGGGTTTACGCACTGGGTCTCACTCATGCCTGTCGTTCCGACATGTTTGTCATTCCGAGCGAAGCGAGGAATCGGGCCGGAAGGTTGGGATGTCTTGCGAACTGACAGCCAGATTCCTTGCTTCGCTCGGAAGGACAGGAGAAAATCAGAATCACGATAGAGTGTACATTGTGCGTAACTCATGTATAGTAGAAGAAAGATTTCCCCTATAGAGCCGAACCCTAAAATCTCCGTTGAGGGTATTCAGATGACTCCCCGCCCCTCCTCAGCATAATGAGGCGGGATGTCTTTCTTATTGCCTGAACCAGAATGATCCATGATAGAGGAGAGCGTCGTCATTGAGACACATTCGTATCGGCGTGCTGCTGGCCGCGACTCTCTTCGCCGGCACGGCCATCGCGGGGCGGCGGGACATCGTCATCGCGGACTTTAACGGACTCGACTACGGGAACTGGTCCGCTGCCGGGACCGCCTTCGGAACCGGGCCGGCGCGCGGGACGCTGCCGAATCAGATGCCGGTTTCAGGGTACGAGGGCCGAGGGCTGGTCAACAGCTACCACGGCGGGGATGCCGCGACGGGAACGCTCACCTCGCCGGAGTTCCGGGTCGCCCGGCGCTACCTCCACCTGCGGGTGGGCGGCGGGCAGCATCCCGGCAGAACGGGCGCGCACCTGTTGATCGACGGCAGGATCATTCGTTCCGCGACGGGATCGAACGACGAGCGGCTGGAGTGGCGCACCTGGGACGTGTCGGACCTGGCGGGTCGGAAGGCGCGGATACAGATCGTGGACCGGAGCACGGAAGGATGGGGGCACATCAACGTGGATGAGATCGTTCAGAGCGACCGCCGGCGGGGGGAGTCGACCGAACCTTCTCCCACCCCCCAGTGGCGGCCGCAGTACCATTACACCCCCGCCCAGAACTTCATGAACGACCCGAACGGCCTCGTCTATCACCGGGGCGAATGGCACGCCTTTCACCAGTACAACCCGTTCGGCAACCGGTGGGGCCACATGAGCTGGTACCATGCGGTGAGCCGGAACCTGGTCCGCTGGGAGGAATGGGGAGTCGCGCTGCAGGAGGAGGACGGCGTGCAGATCTTCTCCGGCAGCGCCGTCGTGGACGAGCGGAACACCAGCGGGTTCGGAAAAAACGGTCAGCCGCCGCTCGTCGCCCTCTACACCGGACACCGAGCGGCGGACAACATGCAGAGCCAGAACCTCGCCTACAGCACCGACCGGGGCCGCACCTGGACGAAGTACGAGGGCAACCCCGTCGTCGGATGGGAGAAGGACGTCCGCGACCCGAAGGTGTTCTGGCACGCGCCCACGCGAAAGTGGGTCATGGCCGTCGTGAAGGCGGACCAGAAGGCCGTCCGCTTCTACGGGTCGAAGGACTTAAAGGAGTGGGCGCTGCTCTCCACGTTCGGCCCGGAGGGGGTTCCGGTCGCGCAGAAAGCCAACTGGGAATGTCCCGACCTGTTCCCGCTCCCCATCGAGGGGGAGCCGGGGAAGAGCCGCTGGGTGCTGCACGTCGGCATGAGCGCGGGCCATAAGAACGGCGGCTCCGGCGGGGAGTATTTTATCGGCGATTTCGACGGCACGACCTTCCACAACGACAATCCCCCCGACACGGTGCTCTGGGAGGATTACGGCAAGGACAATTACGCCGCCATCTCATGGGACAACATCACGGGTCCGCGCGGCGAGCGGTTCTGGGTCGGCTGGATGAGCAACTGGCAGTACGCGAACGAGGTGCCGACCTACCCGTGGCGGAACGGCTTCACGCTGCCCCGGCTGTTGAGCCTGCGCCGCCTCCCGGAGGGCCTCCGGCTGATCTCCCTACCCGCGCCGCAGCTGACCGCCCTTCGCGGGATCTCCCATCGGTATGATGCGCGGGAGGTGACTCCAACGAACCCGTTCGTGCCGGGGCGGCAGGCCTGGGGCGACGCGCTGGAGATCGAGGCGGAATTCGAAATCGGAAGCGCGAGAGAATTCGGCATCGCCGTCCGCAAGGGAGAACCCGAAGAGACGCTCGTGGGATACGACTCTCAAAAGGGGGAGATTTTCGTGGACCGCACCCGCTCCGGCCGCAACGACTTCAGCCCCCATTTCGCCGGGCGGCATGGCGGGCCCCTCCCGATTCGCGACGGCCGCATGAAGATGCGCGTCTTCGTGGACCGCAATTCGGTAGAGGTCTTCGGCAACGACGGTGAGGCCGTGGTGACGGACCTGATCTTCCCGAAGCTGGAGAGTCAAGGCATTCAGGTGTACGCGAAGGGAGGGGCCGCCCGACTCGTCTCCATGCGGGTCTGGAAGATGAAGACGGCACGAAGCCGGTAGCTCCCATCGCCCGTCCCTGCAGGACCGGGCGGGTGTCGGATCCCGTACGGAACTCGATTGCGCTTGCAAATCAAGGAGAAAAACAGATGAAACGAAGGTCGCTCGCGCCGCTCGTCGCGGCTGCCCTCATCGGCGCCCTGCTGGCCGGATGCAGTCCCCGGCCCGCTTCAAACGACACGGGCGGGGAAACCCCTGCTGCGGGCGGCTCCGGTCAGCCGGCGGGCACTATCGGCGTCTCTCTGCTCACGATGGCGAACCCCTTCTTCAAGGTCATGGGGGACAGCATGGTCGATGCGGGGAAAGCGAACGGGTACCGCGTCATCGTTCAGGCGGGGGAGATGGACCCGGCCCGGCAGAAGGACCAGGTGAACGACTTCATCGTGAAGAAGGTGAACGCCATCGTACTCTCCCCGGTGGACTCCCGTTCCATCGGCACGGCGATCCGGGCGGCGAACGATGCCAACGTCCCGGTCTTCACGGCGGACATCGCCAGCCTGGACCCCAGCGCCAGGGTCGTGTCCCACGTGGCGACGGATAATTACGGGGGTGGCAAGCTGGCGGGCCAGGCCATGGTGGAGGCGCTGAACGGGAAGGGGAAGGTCGCCATCATCACGCACCCGGAGGTCGAGTCCGTCATCCAGCGAGCCAAAGGCTTCAAAGAGGTCCTGAGTCAGTCGCCGGGGGTCCGGATCGTGGCGGAGCTGCCGGGCAAGGGACAGCGGGACACCTCGTTCAAGGTGGCGCAGGACATCCTCCAGAGCCACCCGGACCTCGACGGCCTGTTCGCCATCAACGACCCCTCGGCCCTCGGTGCCGTTGCCGCCATCGAGCAGGCCGGGAAGGCCGGAAAGATCAAAGTCATCGGCTTCGACGGGATGCCGGAGGCCCGGCAGGCGGTGAAGGACGGGAAGATTTACGCCGACATCGTGCAGCATCCGGACGCCATCGGAAAGATAACGATGGAGACCGTCAACAAGTACATGGCCGGCGAGAAGGTCCCGGCCCAGAAGCTGATCCCGGCCAGCACGTACACCAGGGCGGACGCGGACAAAGATCCGTCGCTGAAGTAAGACAACACACAGACGCAGCGTTGGGGATCGACGTTCCCCCTCCTACCTCTTTTTGCGGAGAAGGAGTGATCCGCCATGTTTACGGGCCCCCGCAGGGCGCTCTCCGGCTTCTTCTCCGCTTACAGCATGCTGGCGGTGCTGGCCCTGTTGTGCGTCTATTTTTCGTGGGCGACCTACCATCGCGAATCGCCGACCGGACGCGCCGGCGCCCGGTCGGTGGCGATGACCCTCATAAAGACGACGCCGAAAACCTCGAATGTGGTGATCGTGTCGCCGCCGGACGCGGTGGACCGGGAGTTTGCAGTCACCCTCCGGGATTCTCTTGCCGACGCCGGTTACCGGGTGCTGGATACCCTCCAGGGCGATCCACCGGCGGTGCGTGAAGCGATGGAGAAGCTGGCGGCTTCCGGCGCCATCGTGGACGTGGTGGCCACCACCCAGGCGTACCGCGATTGGAGGGTGTGGGATAGCCTCAGGAGCACCGTCCCGGCCTTTGCCAATATGGAAGTGGTCGCGCCGTCCGCCGAGGGCCGCTCGACGTTCCTGCTTCCGAGCAACCTGCGCAACATCGCGGACCAGATCGCCGTCATCGCCATCATCGCCGTCGGTATGACCATGGTGATCATCACACGGGGCATCGACCTGTCGGTCGGGAGTCTTCTGGCCCTTTCCGCCGTGCTGACCGCATGGCTCATCCAGCAGGCAGGCGGGGCGAACGCCTCGCCCGGGGCGTTGCTGGGCGCCTCTCTGGCGGCCGTCACAGTTTCCGGCCTGGTGGGGGCGTTCTCAGGCGTGATGGTCTCCCGGTTCCACATCCCTCCGTTCATCGCCACGCTCGGCATGATGCAGGTGGCCAGCGGCCTCGCTTTCATCGTCGCGAAGGGGCAGACCCTCTACGACATTCCGGATAGCTTTACGTGGCTGGGGCGCGGATCCTCACTCGGCCTCTCGAACGCGGTCTGGCTGATGCTCTTCTGCTACGGGGCGGCCCACCTCTTCATGTCGCGCACCGCCCCCGGCCGGTACATTTTCGCCGTCGGCGGCAACTCCGAGGCATCGCGCCTGTCCGGCGTCTCCGTACCCCGCGTCCTGATGATCGTTTACATCGTGTCCGGCCTCACCGCGGGCATCGGCGGGGTGATCTCCACCTCTCAATTGAAAGCGGGGGCGCCGACCTACGGCCTGATGTACGAGCTGTACGTCATCGCGGCGGCGGTGGTCGGCGGCACGAGCCTGGCGGGCGGCGAAGGCCGGGTGTTCGGCACCCTCATCGGCGCCTTCATCATCGCCGTCATTCAGAACGGCATGAACCTGATGAACGTGGAAGCCTACACCCAAAAAGTGGTGCTCGGGCTGGTGATCCTCGGCGCCGTGCTGCTCGATACGTTACGTCGCAGACAGCGCGTGCGGAGCGTGGAGCGCCCCCCGGATCCCGGCACGCCCGACAACCTGGCCGGTACGCCGACAACGGAAGCTTCGTGAATGCACTGCAGACCGACCGGAACCACTTCATCGTCGGACGGGACAAAACCCTGCGGGACCTGCTGTACGCCGGCTACAACCGTATATCCTGCCGACACAGAGGACACGTTCGATGATCTTAACGGTGATGCTCTGAGCCGATCCGATTCAGGAAATTCGCGGTGATGCGCTGTACCCTTTCATCCGGCCCCTGCGTGTGGCCCCCGAACGCCTGGGCCGGGAGGTGCCCCGGCGGCGATGACAGCCCCTGGCTCCACCAGATCGTTGCGGCATTGAAGACCCAGTTCCCCTTCGGGCCGGGGTAGATTGTGGCGGCGTAGTGGCCCTCCTTCAAGACGTGGTTGATCGTCTTGCCTTCCGCCAGCACCTCCAGTCCCGTCTGATCCCCCGGCCCGTCGTGATACTCCCAGCCCACCAGTCCGGGGATTGAGTCGCCGTCCCTCATGCCGGTCCCCTCGAAGACCCAGTGATCGGCGCGGCGCACGGTCCAATCCCCTACGCCCGTCACGGGGGAGACGTTCCGCGCGCCCATCACCACCGCCGCCGATTCGGGCATGGTGCGCTCCCACCCCGGCAGCCGCTCCAGCACGCGGTTCGGGGTCCCGCCGTCGCACGGGTGGAGGTTCACCGGGAAGCCGATAGAGTTGCCGGAGAGGAATGCCGCGCTGAGTCCGTCGGCAATGGCGGCCTTCACGTTCTCGAACATCTCCCGCGTCCAGTACTCGTCGTGGCCGACGGAGAGGAACCCCTTTGCGCAGCGCAGTCCCTCCGGGTCGAGGTGGGTGTCCAGGTTGGATATGTAGCTCACGTCGTAGCCGTGCCGCTC
>JAHWJO010000324.1 GCA_019348365.1 Armatimonadota bacterium
TCTCCCACGAGCGCCTCCGTCGTCAGCAGCAGGCTCGCGATACTCGCCGCGTTCTGCAGCGCCGAACGGGTCACCTTCGCCGGATCCACCACCCCCGCCGCAACGAGATCCTCGAACTTCTCATCGCGGGCGTTGTAGCCGACGTTCCCCTCGGAGTTCCGCACCCGCTCCACGATCACCGCGCCTTCCAGACCCGCGTTCGCCGCGATGGTCCGGGCCGGGGCCTCCAGCGCCTGACGGATGATGTTCACGCCCGTCTTGAAGTCGTTCGCGTCCACGCGCTCCGGCGCTACCAGGTTCTCCAGCGCCTTCTGCGCCCGGATCAGCGCCACACCGCCGCCGGGGACGATCCCCTCTTCCACCGCCGCGCGCGTTGCGTTCAGGGCGTCCTCCACCCGCGCCTTCTTCTCCTTCAGCTCGGTCTCGGTCGCCGCGCCCACTTTGACCACCGCCACGCCGCCGGAGAGCTTCGCCAGCCGCTCCTGCAGCTTCTCGCGGTCGTAGTCGCTGTCGGTCTCGTCGATGGCCCGCTTGATCGTCGCCACGCGGCCCTGGATCGCGTCGGAGGAGCCCGCGCCCTCGATGATCGTCGTCTCTTCCTTCGTCACCACCACGCGCTTCGCGGAGCCCAGCCAGTCGAAGTCGAGGTTCTCCAGCTTGATCCCCAGGTCCTCGCTGATGAACTGCCCGCCGGTCAGGATCGCGATGTCCTCCAGCATGGCCTTGCGCCGGTCGCCGAAGCCGGGGGCTTTCACCGCCACGACGTTCAGGATGCCCCGGATCTTGTTCACCACGAGGGTCGCCAGCGCCTCGCCCTCCACGTCCTCGGCGAGGATGAGGAGCGGGCGGCGGCTCTGCGCCACCTTCTCCAGCACCGAGATCAGGTCCTGAAGGCTGGAGAGCTTCTTCTCGTAGAGGAGGATCAGCGGCTCTTCAAGGACCGCTTCCATCCGCTCCGGGTCGGTGACGAAGTAGGGGGAGATGTAGCCCTTGTCGAACTGCATGCCTTCGACGGTGTCGAGCGTCGTCTCCAGGCCCTTGCTCTCCTCCACCGTGATCACGCCCTCTTTGCCGACCTTCTCCATCGCCTGCGCGACGAGCTGGCCGAGAACCTGGTCGTTATTCGCGGAGATGGCGGCCACCTGCGCGATGGAGTCCGCGCTCTCCACGGGCGTAGCGGACTCGAGGATCGCGTTGGAAGCGGCTTCCACCGCCGCGTCGATCCCTTTCTTGATTGCCATCGGGTTGCCCCCGGCGGCGACGGTCTTCATTCCCTCGCGGACGATGGCCTGCGCGAGCACCGTCGCGGTGGTGGTACCGTCCCCGGCGATGTCGTTGGTCTTGCTGGCGACCTCGCGGACGAGCTGCGCGCCCATGTTCTCGAACGGGTCCTCGACTTCGATCTCTTTCGCAATGGTGACGCCGTCGTTGATGACCGTCGGGGAACCGAACTTCTTCTCGATCACCACATTGCGGCCCCGGGGCCCCAGCGTGACCTTCACGGCGTCGGCCAGGATATTCACCCCGCGCTCCAGCGAGCGGCGGGCGTCTTCATTAAATTTCAGCTCTTTCGCTGCCATGATTACCTCCGTAGCGAGTTTCTGGTTTCTGGTTTCGAGTTTCTGGTTGAGGTTGCGGGTCGTCATCTACAGGTGCAGATGCCCCAACGCCCCAACCAGAAACTCGAAACTAAAAACCAGAAACGAGTAATCAGAAATTATTTAATCGCTAAAACGTCATCCTGTCGGAGGATGACATATTCCTGTCCGTCCACGCGCACTTCGGTGCCGCCGTACTTGGCGTATAGGATCCGGTCGCCGACCTGCACTTCCATCTCGGCGGTCTTGCCGTTGTCGAGGACGCGGCCCGGTCCCACGGCGATGACCTCGCCCTCCTGCGGCTTCTCCTTCGCCGTATCCGGCAGCACGATCCCCCCGGCGGTCTTCTCTTCCGATTCCGCGGGTTTGATGATGATGCGGTCGCCAAGCGGTTTGAGCGCCATAACGATTCCTCCTCTGGATAGGATGGGTGATTACGATGAACGATCACTGAAAAGGGTGAGCGTTAGCACTCATATGAACAGAGTGCTAACATCAGTGGGATTTTAGCACTCTCCGCTGGAGATTGACAAGGCCGCATTCGGCGGGATGCGCATCATTTCGGATTCTCTTCGTTCCTCAGGGGTCGGAAGGTAAAGGCGAGCGGGGAGTGGAAATGGGATCTCGCAGAGTCGAGCGGCTATACCGGCAGATACAACAGGAACGGGTTTAACCTAAAGGACGGATAGCTCTTTTTGCGCGGCTTTGTTCTCAGGCGAGAGAATTCCACGCAAGAATGGAAACGCTATGAATAAATACGGATGGCTTGCGGTCGGCACGGCCCTGGGACTGATGCTCGGTGGATTCGCCGGTTTCATCACTGGGGTCGCCTCCACGAAGTTCGGTCAGGAGATGCTGGAGGGTATGGTTTCCTGGGAGCAGCGCGCAAACGTGAAGGATGCGAAAACCTACACCAGTAAGACTCTCACGTTCCGGTATCCCGGCAACTGGAAATTGGAAACGCAGGACCCGGATTTCCATGCGGAGTACTATATTCCTCTCGAAACTCCCGGCGGCGCGGCCGTCTACTTCACCCTTCACAACGGGAAATCGGACGTGAAGGAGTATGTGGAGGAGCACGCCAACACCTACGTCCAGTCCCTCGTCACCGACCCGAAACGGAGGCGGATCCGGCGCTGGGGCAGTTATGAGGGTTATGGCGTGGAGATCCGGGGGAGGATCAGGCACATCAACCGGGGCGGGGTGACGATCTTCTCCCACTCCGGGGAGACCCGCACGCTTTTCGTCACGGAGATCTACTACGATGATGATCTCGCTAAAGTGAAGCCCGGCTTTGAGTTGATCCGGCAAACGTTTCAGCTTAAGTAAACCCCAGTCTTCAGTTGAAAATCACAGGCGTGAAAACCTCATGGAAATCGGTTCCGATGAGCAGTTTACGTGGAAATCGACGCTCAGAGAGGTTTCAACCCAAGACTGGGGTTAAGTAATACCGATGGGAAAATGAATGGATTCATTCGCGCCGGGCTGAACCCCGCCGCTGGTGGGCCTTCGGCTGGACGCCCGCCTTCGCGGGCGTGACCGTAGAGCATGGCTCGTTTCTTTATCCGATTGGTATAAGCTTTGGGGATCGGGTCAATCCCCTCCCTTCCTGCGCTTCCAAAGGTTCCACAACCCCGCAAGCATGGATAGCAAATACGCAACCCGGATCGCCTTGTCCCAATCCATTTCATGCCCCCTCCCCTACGCTCGTCTTCGGCTGGAAGCGCACGGAAAGGAAGGCCCTGCCCTCCTTCGCCTGTGTTTCCAGCCACAGCCGCCGGATGCGATTTTTCCCGTCCGGGGTGACGAATTTCGGGTCGTCCACCGGCACCTCTTCGGCCCGCGCCGTCACGACTTCCGGATCATACCGGATCTCCAGGGTTGCACGGGGCGCTTCGATTACCGCCCGGCCCGGCTCCCTCACCTCCAGCCGGTGGTTCAGCGTGTAGAGGGGCAGGGCAAGCGTCCCATCATGCCCGGCGAATTCGGCGACGTCTTCCAGAGTCACCCGGCCCTCCGCACCGTTGCGCTCCAGGGTCAGCGTGCGCGTGAGCGTGTTCACTCCCGCTTCCGGCGGATAAGCCGGGGCGAGGTCCAGCCGGAGCCGGTCTTCCTCCTCCATTGAAGCCTGTTCCAGTACCTCCGCGTGGAAGGTCTCGCCGGGCTGCTGCTCCACCCCGTTCACCAGCGGCACCGGATGGCCCAGCGAACGCGCGCAGAGGTTCTGATACCGTGTTCCCGCCTGGAAGAACTGGCGGGTGTAGGTGGGGCGGCCCAGTTCGGTGAGGAGGGCGTGCTGCCGGTAATGGAGGACGAACGCCCCGATGTCGTTGTGGTTGTGGCTCTCCGCGTTGTGACCGCCCTTCGCGGCGAGGATCAGGGCATTCTCGCTCCGGTCGCTGCGGGAGATCATCCACTCCACGTCGGGCAGATAGACCGACCGCTCACGTTTCCTCGCGGAAATCTCCGGCAGACCCGCTACCAGGCCCTCTTCAGGCAGCCAGAAGAGGTTCCGAAGCACGTACGCTAGCCGTCCCTTGCGCCCGATACAGAGCGGCTCCTCCTCGTGGGAGAGCCGCGCCGCCCAGTCCCTCAGCCCGTCTTCGTCGACGCGGTTCCCGAGCCACCAGAGCCATCCCGGCTCCGGCTTCTGGAACGGGTCGCAGTCCGAGAATTCAATGAACCGGTCGTCGTAGAGGCGCGCCCGATTCGGGAACCGGGCGATCCCGTCCATGCGGGGATGGTCGAGCAGGTTCACCGCCCCGCCCGTTCGGGCGAGGGCGCGTTCCGCTGCAAAGGTGAAATACGAGACGCCGAAGCACCAGTACCCCACTCCCTCGTCCAGCGAGCCTTGCTCCCCGAACGATTCGAGGAAGAACCCGAGCGACCACGCCGCCCGCTCCACGAGACTCGCCAGCCGTTCCGGGTCATCGTCCAGCACCGTCAGGGCCGCGCAGAGCACCGCGCCGGAGCAGACCCCCGTCCAGTTGTTCAGCTTCTTGCGCGGGGGATGGGGGTAGAGCCACCAGAAGTCGTCCCGTTCCATGTAGGGCGTGAAAATGCGGCGGTCCAGCTCGTACCGGGCGCGCTCCCGGATGCGCGGGTGGATCGCGTCCAGCTCCGGCCCGAGGAGGTGCAGGACCTCCGCCACCGTCAGGCCGAACATCGCCGCCGCAAGGTCGATGTTCAAGCGTCGGGGGTCGGGGAGGGACGCGCCTTCGTGCGCGGGCCAGACCCAGGTCGTCTGCTCGCAGAGGAACCAGAAGGCGTCCATCACCCGGTCCATATATCGCCCCCGCCCCTCGAAGCACTCCGCCAGCGCCAGCGTCTCCAGCCGGTGGACGAGGCCGTTCAGGCGCGGCTCGAACGAGTTGCGGCGGTCGCCGGTGCGGGTGAACGCGAGGTAATCCGACGCGAGCGGGGGCGTGATCGGAGAGGAACGATACTGTTCGGCCTCGTTCTTCACCCATGCGCCGATGAGAGCTCCATGAGGCGTCCGGGTGATCCGCTCCCACGCCGTTCGGTCAGCAGCAGGGGGGAAGGGGCCGGCAGGGTTCTCTCTCAGCAGGGTGACGAGGCGATCATGAGGGGGAGTCGGCATGAGTTCACGGCCTTTCGGGGTGCAATCGGTCCCTCTCCCTTTCCACGCAGCGGAACGGACCTCCTACCGTGTTGCGCACGGAACAGCAGTCCTCTACGTCCCTCATCACGAAGCGAGGCGTATCCGAGGCATATCCATGGACACAGTATGGATACAGGGACTCGCGCCAACGATGTAGAATTCCTGATTGGTACATGAATCGGGCACAATCCATGGTAGTCGGCAGACACCGGTTACCGTCCGGCGTTAAAATCGGGTAGTGGATCAGGAGGGTAGGATGTTTTCGGTGGTCGGGAGGGGGTGGATCTCTCCCCTGGCCCCTCCCCGACGCGGGGAGGGGAGCCGAACCCGTTCATGGATCGGTTCCTTCCGCATTGAACCCTCCTCCCCATTTGAACCATTACCAAAATCGGATGCCGCCGACCGCTCGGCGATGAATCACCGGTCAAATACCGCCCATCGATAAAACACCGGGTGGCAGGCATCGCTACCAGGCTGTGGCTTATCGTAGATATTAGAGCGTATCCGACAAATCGGAACCTGATCAGTGTCTTTCTTTCACAGAAG
>JAHWJO010000325.1 GCA_019348365.1 Armatimonadota bacterium
ACCGAGCGACAGGAGATTAGCGAACACGCGATACGCGCCCGGCACGCCGGCGGGCTGCCAGTTCGCGGCCTCCGACCAGACGCCGGTCGTGCCCGCCCAGGTGTAGTCTACGGCGTGAGCGCTGCCCGCCGCAAGAAAAGAGAAGCAGAGTATACCCAGCCATGAAAGGGAGTTTCGGAGAAGAAGACGCAGCATGGTCAGACCCCTTTGAACGTTCTGAAGTGGTAACGCAGACGATAGAATGCAGTGAGATCCTTTACGGAGGCGCTGCGGAGGAGATGCCGGGGAGTTCCCGGTCCCTCATCCGGTGAGCGCCGAAGAAGGGAAGAATAACAAGCGCTAACTTTCTATCTCCCTCACACAATCCTGTTTACGAAGGGGCAGCGGGACTCTAACAGAAAGATATTTCGCATTTCGGGATGAGGCGTTTTGCGCTGTTATTCCGGCTTCAGGGAGAACCGCAGGGGAGGGACCTTGCCGTTCGGTGTCTTTACTCCCCGGCGTTTAGCGGGGCTGTGTCCAAGAACAAAAAGCGGGGCCAGGGAAATTTCCCTGGCCCCGCTACGTTTTTCGATTATCGTGAATGTTATCGGGCCGGTTTTACCTGTCGCCCTAATTCCGCCCGGTTTATGGGCGCAGGCTGGCCTGCTTCTCCACCGTTCGCGGCGTAATGGAAAGGTTCTCCGCGTCCACCGTCACCCAGATGTAGGCGAGGATCATCTCGTCGGTGGTCTGCTCGCCCCAGCGCACTTCTTTGGGCGGGGTGTTCGGGTTGTGCGGGTTGTCGGCGGAGTTGTCGTACCACGCCTCCACGAGCACCTTCGTCCCCCTCGGCAGCGCGACCGGCTCTTTATACGTGTAGGTGTTCTGCCACCGGAAGTCCCACTTCGGCACGTAAACGAGCGGGACCGCCGTGCCGTCGGGTTTCGTGGCGGTGACCTTCATTCGCCGGCCCAGCGTGTGCATGTGCGGCATGACCGCGAAGGCATGCACGTCGAGCGGGGCATTCCCTCTCGCTTCGACGCGGTGATCTTTCGCGCCCGCCGGGATCACCATGTTGCCGTTGGCGATCGGGTAGGGGAAAGTGAGCTTCCGCACCGGCTTTTTTGCGAAATGGACGCCGATACGCGTTTGGTCCCTCGTCGCCACGCCGTTCTTGTGGTAGTGGACCTGGAGCACGATCCGGGAGCCTTTGGGGAGCTTGATCGCCACGCCGTCGGGGAGGAAGCGCGGCTCGTTGCCGGGCGCCCACCCACCGAGCATCCCGCTCGGGTCGAAGTTGATCCCCGCGCCGGAGCTGGTGTAGCCGGGGCCGGGGTCCTTCGCATCCCATTCCAACGAGCGGCCTTTCCCGTCCGGCTTATCGTCGATGTAAGCGATGACGTGGTGGACGATGGCCTTCTTGTCCGGGCGCACCTCGACCGCCGTGACGTACATGTCCTCGTCGAAGCCGGTGGGCAGCACGTAGTTGCGGTACACGTCGGGGCCGTCGGCGGCGACCGCGTAGGGCTCCGGGGAGTGGTAGACCCGGTCCGGCTCGCCGAGCTGCCAGCCCCGGGGGAATTGGACCGGGGCGGGAAGGTCCTTCGGATTGCCGAGCGGCGCGCCGGTGTCGGCCCACTCCGCGATGAGGCGGATCTGCTCGTCGGAGAGGCTTCGGTCGTTCTCGAACTCGCCGTGGCCCTCCGCCGCGTGCCAGGGGGGCATGGATTTGCGCTGGGTCGCCGCCTTGATGCCCTGCGCGAACGCGCTCGCCTGCTCGTAGGTCATCAGCGACATCGGGCCGACCTCGCCGGGGCGGTGGCAGCTCTGGCAGTTCTGCTGGAGGATCGGCGCAATGTCTTTTGCGAAGGTCACTTTCGGAGCGAGGGCGACCGCCGGTTTCGCCGAGGCTTTCGGCTCGGCGAGGGCGATAGCGCACCCGAACGCCTTCGTCTCCGGGCGGGCGACCGGCTTCCCGGCGAGGATCGCGGCGATGGCGTCGCGCAGATCGGCGCGGGTGACTTTCACCGATTCCTTGCTGTCGTCGATGCGACCCCGGTAGCGGACCGCACCGGAGGAGTCGAGGACGATGGCTTCGGGGGTGAACTTCGCGCCGAGGCGGCGGGCCAGATCCCCGGTCTCGTCCTTCACAATGGGGAAGGGGAGATCCCGTTCCATGGCGTGCCGGAGAACCTGCGCCTTCGTCTCGTTACGGTTGGAGTAGACGGCGAAGGTCCGGACTCCCTGCCGCTGAAAGGACCGGCCCATGTTCCGGATGCGGGGGGTGTAGCCGTTCGCGATGGGGCATTCGGTCCCGATGAAGAGGAAGACGGTGGCTTTACTACCGGAGAGGTCGGCGAGGGTGTAGGGTTTTCCCTTCACGTCCCGGAACGAAAGTCCCTTCGCCGTCTGTCCGATCCCTGCCGCCACAGGAGCCGAAGCTGCGCCGGCCCTATTGGGGAGAGCCGTTCCCGACGGCTTGCCGGGGAGGGGGGCTCGGGCGAACACGGAGAGTGACAGCACGGGCAGCCCCATCAGCGTCAACATCAGGGTCCGCCGGATCAGGCCGGACGGAAGGCGCCATTTTGGGCGGGGCGTTTCGCGGGACTGCTGGGGGATCACTCAGGTACTCCTCTCCGTACTACTTCCTGCCCTTAATAGGTTGACTGTGATTTCTCTCGCTTCGGCAGGGGTCATCTGTGACTGAAACCAAGATAGCACGCTCCCGGCTCTCGCGCAACCGAAGGTGCTCTTGCGGGCCGGAGGGGGTTTGCCCGGCGACTCAAGTCGCGGGCTACAACGGCGCAAAGTCGGCCTTCGCCGACTTCAGACCCATCCTCCTACAGTTCAGGCTCGTTCTGAAGTCCCCGCAGGGGGACTTCGCGCTTTTATTGCCCGCGACTTGAGTCGCCGGGCAGCACGGCATCAAGGGCGGGGCCGTGCGGCGACCGTGGACGGTGCGCCGAGCGCGGCGAGGAGTTGGTCCGCCGTGTACATATCGCGGAGGATGACGGGCCTCGTGGGGTCCTCGCCTCTGAAGACCGCGCTGAACGGGAGGCTGGCTCCTCCCAACTGCTGCAACAGCTTCTCCGCTTCGGGCGCGCCCCCGGAGATGTCGGCCCGCATCAGCTTCACGTTCCCTTTCAGACGGTCCACCACCTTCGCCTGATGATAGACCTGCCGCTCCAGGATCTTGCAGTTGATGCACCAGTCCGCCGTCCACTCGACTATGACCGTCTCGCCCTGGGAGAGCCAGGCGTTGAGAGTCTGGGTGCTGAAAGGGGTCCACTCCAGCTCGCCCGTCGTGGCGGCCTGCTGGGCAGGACCGGCGGCGGCGTAGCGCGGGGTGTAGGCGAACCACGTGCCCGCTACGACGACACCCATCGCCACCACCCCGGCGAGATTCCGCTTCACCCGGCTCGCGGTGAGGCCCGCCCACCGGTTCATGATCCAGACCGCCGCCCCCAGCGCGAGGCAGAAGAGGAGGAACGGGACGTGCATCTCCGCCGGGAGCAGGCTGACGAAGTAGATCGTCACGCCGAACATCAGGAGCGCCATGGACTGCTTCCAGGTCTCCATCCAGGGGCCGGGCCTGGGGAGCTTCCGGAGGAGCTTCGGCTGGGCGACGAGGAGGACGTAGGGGGATGCCATCCCGACCCCGATGGTGCCGAAGGTGAGGAGGATGAGCGGCGGGCTCTGCGTCGCGGCCCAGGCGATGGCCCCGCCGAGGAACGGTCCGCTGCACGGCGTCGCCAGCAGCGTGGCGAGCGCCCCCATCCCGAACGACCCCGCGTAATCACCGCCGGAGACCTTCACTCCCGCGACGCTCTGCGGGACGGGAACCGTGTACGCGCCCATAAGCCAGAGCGCCATCATAAACATGACCCCGCCGAGGGTGACGACAAAGACGGGACTCTGGAACTGCGCCCCCCACAGCCCCCGCACCGACGCCATCAGGACCCCGAGCGCCAGGAACACGGCGATCATCCCGGCGGCAAACGAAACGGCAAGGCGGAGCGCCTTGCCGTGATCCTGGTGCGCGTGGTCGAGGAAGGTGTAGACCTTGATCGGCACGACGGGGAGGACGCAGGGCATCACGTTCATGATGATGCCTCCCACGAACGCCGCCAGCAGCACCCAGAGCCAGGAGGTCTTCGGCGCATCGACTTTGACCTGCTTCGTCACGTCGAAGGCCGCCCCGGCGGGCGCGGCGGGCGAGGAGGGAGGCGGCGATTCCGTCGCTCCCATGCCGAACGCGATTTCGCCTCCCGTTTCCGAAGGCCCCTCCGAGACCTTCGCCTTCGGGTACGGGGGATACGCGCCCTTGTTCGGCACGTTCGCGTTGCCGACGGTGATCCGGACGGTGGCGGGGGCCTTGACGGGGATGCAGGTGCTCTCCGTGCAGACCTGGCCCATGAGGACCACCGGGAAGCTGTACGCCTTCTTCGGGGCGTTCGACTTCACCTTCACCGGCACGAACAGGATCTTCTCCCCCATGTAGACGTTATGCTTGTCCTTTTCGCCGCCGCCGAGATCCGTCTCATGAACGACCGTTTTCGGCCATGTCGGATTCCCGAAGGTGAAGGGGAGATTCTTCGGCACCGTGAGGGTGGAGGGCTGCGCCGGGACGATGACCCCGCCCGGTTTCGGGCCGTAGTACCACGCGCGGGGCTGCACCCGGAACTTCACCCGCACGGCCATGCTGCTGCCCGGCTTGACCGTGGTGTGGCTGGGCAGCGCCGCCGCCGCCAGCTTATCCGGGCGTTCCCGGACGAGCTGCGCGCCGGCGGGGGGAGGAACCAGGAAAGACAACAGGAAGAGCGGCAGTAAGCGATACGCTGAGCCGGAAACGCGATTCACCATAAGATTCCCTTCTCGGAGCCGGCGTACGTGATGGAACATGCATTCCTCCGGCAGGACTCCCTATCCAATAGAACGTTCGACGGTAGGGGTTCAGGTAAGGAAGATAGTACAAGATAGAAAGAACCGATTCATGAAAGGATTCGGCTCCCCTCCCCGCGTCGGGGAGGGGCAGGGGGAGAGGTTACCCCCTCCCGTCCACCGAAAACGTCCTACCCGCCTGATCCACTACCCGTTCGACTTCGACATGAATTATAGACGATTGCAGTTGAAAGAAAGTTGAACGCTGCCCGAAGTTCCGGTAATCCGCCTTCTCAGCGTGGGAAAACCGGAAATAGCGTTACCGCAAGAGGGGTTCAATAAAAAAGGGTAAAGAGATCGGGGGAGGGTGATACTCCACAGAAGCATCCTTCTTATCCTCTTTGTGCCAGGTACTGATTCCAAGGGAGGAACGCGTGTCGAATGGGACTGAGCCTGCGCTACGCTGCGTGGAAGATCCGTATCACATCAACGATGTGGAAAACATGCTCCTGCGCTTCCGGGAGCAAGGATACGTCGTCCTGCGGAACGTATTCGAGCGGGAGAGCGTGGATGCGTTTCGGGAGCAGGTGGAGGCGGCGGTAAAGAGGACGGAATCGGGCCGCCCGGTTCTGCCCGCCGACTCGCCTTTGAACATTGCGCCGACCCGCGCCTCTCGCATCCGCCAGCTGCTCCCCGGAGCGCTCTCCCCCGCGACGATGAAGCCCCATCCGTCCCTCTTCGAGATCGCCTGGCTGATCAGCGAGCCGGGGCCGCCGATCAGCGCGGACAAGGGGTGGCACAAGGACCGCGACCATGAGGGGATGCCGGGCCGGGAGTACCATTACCCCCGCGACGTGCACCTGGGCATGTACTTCACCGACATGACG
>JAHWJO010000326.1 GCA_019348365.1 Armatimonadota bacterium
GCACAAAGCTGAAGCGCCTCTACCCTTCACATTCTTAGTGGTCATGTACTAGCGATATTCCGGGAGAATCCACTGGGCGATCCGGGGGTCTGCTTTACCGCTGGGATCTAAGTAGGGTCCCCACATCTGCTGAGGGAAGTATGTGCGAACTGCTTTGACTCCCTGGACGTGCCCGTCCGCAAAGGCCCAGTTGATCACTCGGTTGTGGTGATGGAACACCCCTCTCTTATCCTCGTCGTGGAACCCCTTCATCGGAATATAGAAATAGTTCCAGATGAGCAAGTCTCCCGCCAATGGTCCTAAAGGGGCAATCCCTTTGATCTCCCCAGCAGGATCGTGTTCACCGGATCGGGCAGATCACTCGTGCTGACCTCCCGATACGCGTCCTGATTCAGGTGTTCAGGGTCTGCGTATCGAAAGTCGTAGATCCTGTAGTTGAACCCGTAGGAGAGGGGGAAGCGGTCCTTCGGGTTCGGACCCGGGGGCCAGAGCGGCTTCTTTCCCCAGTAATCCTCGTGGTCCCCCCACCCCACCGGGTTGGTCGGGCAGAGGAACACCGCCTTGGAAGAGACGTAAGGGAAGATCTGACGCTTCCAGAAGCCGTAATTGTAGGGGGTGCCTTGGGCGAACTCCTTCGAAGCCGTAAAGGTGGGATAGATCCCGTCATAGTCCTCGGTATACTGGAGGGTGGCGGTGATCAGCTGCTTCAGGTTGCTCGAGCACTGGGTACCGTGCGCCCGATCCCGCGCCTTCGCAAAGACGGGGAACAGTAAAGCCGCAAGGATGGCGACGATGGCGACCACCACCAAGAGCTCGATCAGGGTGAACCCGCTTCTGCGCCTCTTCATATGAACCCCCTCCCACCAGGAGCAAACGTGCTTACTCCTGTATTATATCATACCTCCGGCCCCTCTTTTCGAACGAACGGGAGAGACAAAAACAGCCGGGACGATATGCCCCGGCTGTCGTTTGAGTTCTCTATCCCCGGCTCGTCGGCGGCTTTGCCGGAGCCTGTCATCTCGTGTTACTCCTCCGCGAACGCCGCGTCGAACGCGATCTCGGAGGGCTTGAAGTCGGTGTTCTTCGTGAACGCGCAGGCCTCTTCCGCGCCGTGCTCGCGGTCCATGCCACTGTCCTCCCACTCGATGGAGAGCGGACCCTGGTAGTTGATGTGGTTGAGCGCGCGGATGACCTCCTCGAAATCGACCGAGCCGTGCCCGAGCGAGCGGAAATCCCAGAACCGCTCCGGGTTCCCGAAGTTCAGGTGCCCGCCGAACACTCCGCTGCGTTTCGGCACGGGGGACCAGTACACGTCCTTCATATGGACATGGTAGATCCGGTCGCCGAACTCGTGGATAAAGCGGACGTAATCCACGCCCTGGTAGCCGAGGTGGCTGGGGTCGTAGTTGAAGCCGAACGCCTCGCGGCGGTTGAGGGTTTCCAGCGCGCGCTGCGCCGTGGCGATGTCGAACGCGATCTCCGTCGGGTGGACTTCCAGGCCGAACTTCACGCCCACTTCGTCGAACACGTCGAGTATCGGGTTCCACCGCTCCGCCAGCAGCTCGAATCCCTTCTCGATCTGGTTGGGCATGACCGGCGGGAACGAGTAGAGCAGGTGCCAGATGGAGGAGCCGGTGAAGCCGTTCACCCTATCGACCCCCAGGTTTTTGGCGGCGCGGGCCGTCTGCTTCATCTCGTCCGCGGCGCGCTGGTTGACCTCGGCGGCATCGCCGTCGCCCCAGACGTGATCGGGGAGGATCGACTGATGCCGCTCGTCGATGTTATCGAGGACGGCCTGCCCGACGAGGTGGTTGCTGATCGCCCAGACCTTCAGGCCGTGCTTCGCGAGGATGTCGTGGCGGGACTGGCAGTACTCTTTGGCGTTCGGGCCGGTGGCCCCCTGAACGTCGAAATGATCGCCCCAGCAGGCGAGTTCCAATCCGTCATAACCCCAGGAGGCGGCCTTCTGCGCGAGGGTATCCAGCGTGAGGTCCGCCCACTGGCCGGTAAAGAGAGTAACGGGTCGAGCCAAGAGTGGTCTCCTTATCCATGGATTCAAGGGCTTCATAACGCGCGGGAGAGGGACCGCGCACCTGTTCTTTCGGGCTGCAAGGGAAGACTCCTCCCCTGTTTCCCTGTAACCCTTTCTGAAACTCCGTTCCGGGTCTCGCAACGGAAATATGGGGGTACAGCAGACGATTCGTACAGAAAAAAGCCCCCGGCGAACCGGGGGCTGAGAGGGTGCTGCACAGAAGGTTTACCGGGCGGCGGTTTTGATCTGATCCAGATCGTACCGCTCCACCTTCGCTTCCTGCTTCTGCTTCGTGATCCACTGCTGGATCGGCTCGCGGGCTTTGCTCATGATGATCTGCTCGCGCTTCTGCTCGCGCTCCACCGGCGTCAACTTGGAGGCATCCTTACGATCCGTCACTTTGATGATGTGGTAACCGTATTCGGTCTTCACCGGGCCAACGATCTCGCCGACATTGGCCTTGAACGCCGCCTCTTCGAACGGGGGCACCATCCGGCCTTTACCGAAGAAGCCCAGGTCGCCGCCGTTCGCCGCCGATCCGGTGTCCTTGGAGTGCTTCCGCGCCAGCTCCCCGAAATCGGCTCCCGGCTTTCTCACGTCCGCCGCGACCTGCTCCGCGATCTTGCGCGCCTCCGCATCGGCCTTCGCCGGGTCGGTGATCTTGGAGTCCGGGACGATCAGGATGTGGCTGGCCCGGATCTCCGCCAGGTCCGCCGGATCGACCTTGACCAGCGTCTCGCCGATCTTCTTCACGATGACGCCCGGCTTGATCATATTCTGCATCAGGTAATCTTTGCCGTATTGCCCCTCCAGACTTTGGAGCATCTGCGCCTGGGAGGTCTTGTAGACCTCGTACTGAAGATCCATGTCTTTCGGTGTAACGGAGACGTTCTGCTTCTGGGCAGCCTGCTCCAGGATCTTCTGGTCGATCAATTGCTCCAACGTGGCTTTGCCGAACCGCTTCACCAGCAGGGTCAGCAACTCGTCCTGCGTGATGTCCTGACCGTTCACGCGGGCCACGATTCCGGGCGCGGGCGGGGCCGGACGAACCTCGGGAGCCGGCGGCGTCGCCGGACGAGGAACGGGAGCATTGGACGGCGCGGGCGCCGCAAACGCAAAGAGGGCGGTCGTCAGGGTAGCCAGTCCGGCTCCGATGGCGATCACCTTGGGATGGGGATAATTCACTGCCATGAAATCGCATGCTCCTTCAGAAATCAAATTGAGTCAAACAGGTACGATAGAAGGGAAGATATTTACCAATAGATCATCTCTTTTTTTGAGGTGAAACGCAAGGCCTCTCTGTTAAGAACTCCGACAGGCAGTTTCGGGTTCCGAATTTCTGGTTTCGAGTTTCTGGTTGAGTCTTCGGATCGGAGATACAGGGCAGCAAATACCATAATACCCCAGCCAGAAACCAGAAACTCGAAACCGAAACGGGGCTATCCCTTCAAGCCGGTGAGGACGATCCCCTGCACGAAGTAGCGCTGGGCGAGGAAGAAGAGGAGGATCACCGGGGAGACGACGACGATACTCGCGGCCATGAGGTACTGGTAATCCGTGCTGTAAAGCCCCTGGAACGCCTGCAACCCGAGCGCGAGGGTGTAGTTGCTAGGAGAGCGGAGGTAGATGAGCGGGCCAACGAAGTCGTTCCAGTGCGCCATGAACGAGAAGATCGCGACGGTGGCGAGGGCGGGTTTGGAGAGCGGCAGGAAGACCCGCCAGAACACGTCCCACGAAGTCGCCCCGTCCATCCTCGCCGCCTCTTCCAATTCCTTCGGGATGGTGAGGAAGAACTGGCGCAGGAGGAAGATGAAGAACGCCCCGCCGCCGAAGAACGCCGGGAGCGTCAGCGGCAGGAACGTGTCGATCCACCCCAGGTTCTTGTAGAGGATGTAGATCGGGATGAGCGTGGCGACCCCCGGCAGCATCATGGTGCTGAGCATGAGGAAGAAGAGGGCGTCGCGGCCCGGAAACTTCAGCCGCGCGAACCCGAACGCCACGAGCGACGCGGAGAACAGCTGCCCCACCAGGTTCGCGTAGACGATGACGAGCGTGTTGACGAGCTGCCGCCCGAAGTCCATCTTCGAGAGCGCGACCGCGTAGTTGCCCCACTGCGGGGCTTCGGGTATCCAGGTGGGCGGGAACTGGTTGACCTCGTTCGGCATCTTGAGCGAGGTGCTCACCATCCAGAGGAACGGAAGCATGAACATCACCCCGCCGAGGCTCAAGATCGCGAAGGAAACCCACCGGCGGATCGCCTCTCGACGGCGCTTTCGCGCTCGCCAGTTGTCGGTGTTATTCACTCTCCGTTCCCTCCGTCTGAGGTCCTGATCCTGCTTCCTCTGGAAGAGGCGGCAGTAAGTCTTTCACCTGAATCTCTCCCTCCGGCGCAAAGAGCGGCGTCACCCTATCGCTCTCCGTATAAATGTGGATCTGCTTGTAGCTGTATCCGAATGGGGCTTCCGGGTTGGGGTAAGGTTCTCGACGAACCTCCAGGTTCCGTTGCTTCAAGTTCAGCACCCAGTAATCCGGTATCCCCTCCGATGCGTAGAGGGAGGATTTGAAGCGGGTATCCACCGCCAGGGAACTCTCCGAGACCTCCATCACCAGCGCCAGACTCTCCGGACGAGGATGATCCTGGAAATCTCCGGGGGAACCTTTTACGACGGCGATGTCGGGTTCAGGCTCGCTTTCGTCCGAGATCAGAATCGGCTTTTCCTCCCGGACCATGTAACCCGGGCCAAACGTTCGCCTCAACACCTCGGCGGAGATGAGGATGCTCCAGGCATGGAGTGAACTCTGCGGACTCACTTGTTCATACACCTCGCCGTTGATCAACTCCAATCGCTCACTGGATTTAAAAATGCCGGCCTCCGCCGCCATGTAGAACTCTTTTCGAGTCCACCGGCGTCTAAAGTAACCGGAAGCCGCATCCATTGTTTCAGGCCCCACCGAATCTTTCAATTCGGAGGATTCCGCCTTTGGCGGACCTTCGGCGGAACCGACCGGCTGTTCCCTCTCTATTACGTCCGTTGCGCTCATCGCACCCCCCCTGCCGACTCCTGACCCCTGATCCCTGGCCCCTGACCCTAATCGTAATGCACCCACTTAGGCGCGAGCTTGAAGTTGAACGCCGTCAGCGCCGCGATCACCACAAACAGGATCCACGCCATCGCGCTGGCGTACCCGAACCGCAGGAAGTCGAACGCCTGTTGATAGAGCAGCAGCACGTAGAACAGGGTCGCCTTGGCGGGGCCGCCCGCCGTCATCACGTAGGCTTGCGTAAACACCTGGAAGCTCCCGATGACGCTCATCACGAGGTTGAAGAAGATCGTCGGGGTGAGCATGGGCAGGGTCACGTTGCGGAACTTGCTCCACCAGCCCGCGCCGTCGAGGTCCGCCGCTTCGTAGAGGTGCTCCGGGATGCCCTGCAATCCCGCGAGGTAGATGATCATCCCCCCACCCAGGTACCAGAGATTCATCAGGATCAGCGCGGGCATCGCCCAGCCCGGATCGCTCAGCCAGCCCGGCCACCCCCTCGGCGTGCCGAAGACGCCGTGCAGCAGGTGGTTCACCAGCCCGAACTCCGGGTTGAGAATCCACCGCCACAGCAGGAACATCGCCACCGAGGAAGTCACGGCGGGGAGGTAGTAGATCGTGCGGAAGACGCTGATGCCGGGGACCT
>JAHWJO010000327.1 GCA_019348365.1 Armatimonadota bacterium
CGGAGAGAAAGGACACGGTCCTTCTCGGGGGCAGCGGCAACGGCGTGGACGCCTGCGGCCGGTTCAATCCCGATCACCTGGATCCGTCGGCGCGATCCACGGTGCGCACCCGGTATGACATCCCGGACGATGCCGTGGTGATCGGCTATCTGGGGCGGATCGTACGGGACAAAGGGCTCATCGAGTTGATCGAAGCATGGAACGCTCTGCGCGAGGAGTTCCCCCGGCTGCACCTCCTGGTGATGGGAGACTTCGAGCCGCAGGATCCCGTCCCCGTCGAAGTGGAACGGATCATGCGAGAAGACCCCCGCATCCACCTGACCGGATTCACTCACGATACGTCCTCGCACTATGCGGCGATGGATATCATGACCCTGCCTTCCTACCGCGAAGGGTTCCCCAACACCCCGCTGGAAGGCGCATCGATGGGATTGCCGGTCGTCTCCACGCGGGTTCCGGGGTGCATCGATGCGGTGGAAGATGGGGTGACCGGTCTCCTGGTCCCGCCACAGGATTCGGGGGCGCTGAGAGACGCTTTCCGCGCTTACCTGACGGACCCGGACCTCCGGATGCGGCATGGACGGGCCGGACGCGACCGCGTGATGCGGGAATTTCGCCATGAGCTGATCCGTGAGGCGCTTTACAAAGAGTACCTTCTTCTATTAAAGTCGAGACACATCCCGATTCACGCATCCTCCGCCGATCCCTAGCTCCGGGCTGGCTTTCAAAGCGGTATCCTTTTATTAGATCCTTTGTTGTACCCTGGTCCGTGGAGGTTCTCCTTCCTTATGCGCTGGTTTTCATTAGTCATTAAACGGTGGATCGACTTGTTTATCGCCATCGTATGCCTCATCGTCTTCGCCCCCGTCCTTCTCCTGTGCGCGCTGGCGATCCGGTGGAAGATGGGGCCTCCGGTGCTGTTCCGTCAGGTCCGTCCCGGTCAACACGCCAAACCGTTTATGATGGTCAAGTTCCGCACCATGCTGGAGACGCGGGATGCGGATGGAAGTCTGCTGCCGGACTGGGAACGACTGCACCCGGTGGGGAGCTTCATACGCCGCCTCAGCCTGGATGAGCTGCCCCAGTTGTGGAACGTGCTGAAAGGCGAGATGAGCCTGGTGGGTCCCCGGCCACTGCTGATGGAGTATCTGGAAGTCTACACGCCGGAGCAGGCGAGAAGGCACGACGTGAAACCCGGCATCACCGGCTGGGCACAGATCAACGGTCGTCAGGAGATCCCCTTCAGCAAGCGCCTGGAGCTGGATGTTTGGTACGTGGACCACTGGAGCCTCGCGCTGGATGCGAAAATCCTGCTCCTCACACTGCGCCAGGTATTGCGGCGATCGGGAGTGAAACCCGGACAGGACGTTCGCGATGTGGACGACCTCGGCCTCAACCGGCACCTTCGAGAAAGCAAAGGTCATGGGAAATGATCGTGCTGGATCAGGTCATCCTGCGCCCTCTGGAACCGTCGGATGTGGACCGCCTCTACGCGTTCCGGAACAATCCCGATGTCACCTCCTGCCTGGGGGGGTTCTCGACCGGCTATTCCCGGCAGGATCTCGTCGATTGGGTGAACGCCCATCGGAACCGCAAGGACGAGCTGCTCTGGGCCATCGCCGCCCGCGATGATAGCGCCTGCCTGGGTCACGTCGGCCTCTATCAGATCGAGCACCGCGTACGGAAAGCCGAATTCGGTATTCTGATCGGCGATCCTGGTTGGCAGGGAAAAGGGATCGGCAGGGCCGTGACTCGCACGGTGATCGATTTCGGTTTCCAACAGTTGAACCTACATAAGATCTCCCTCTCGGTACTGGAAAGCAACTCGCGGGCCGTCAAGCTTTATGAGTCGCTGGGCTTTGCACGAGAAGGGCTCCTGGTCGACGATCAGTACCGAGACGGCCAGTATATCAGCAGCATCCTCATGGCGCTGTTCAAGAGCGACTGGAAGAAAGGGCCGTAGATGATCGACGAGCGTTGGGAGATCGGCTCCGAATTCGATTGGAGGGAAGAGTTCGTCACCCTTGACGGTCCCTGTCACGAATGGCCCTCCCCCCGGTCTCTCTTCTCCAGCGGTCGGGCCGCCCTCCTCTCACTTTTGCGCCAATGGAGCGACGCGAAGGCGCGGAGAACGCTGCACCTCCCCTCCTTCTTCTGCATGGAGGTGGCCGCCACCCTGGCCACCGTCACCGATCTGGCGTGGTATCGGGATGTGCCCGATCAGGAAGCCCCGGATCTGGATACCCTGCGCGCTGAGCCCGGTGATCTTGTGCTGGCCGTCAATCTCTTCGGGCGACGAGACGGCTCCCTCTGGAACGAGTGGCGTTCGAGAAACCCCGAAATCCTCGTTATCGAGGACCACACCCACGACCCGTTCTCCCCCTGGGCGCAGGAGAGCGCCGCCCCTTACGTGTGGACCTCCCTTCGGAAAACGCTGCCGATTCCGGACGGCGCTCTCCTCTGGTCTCCCCAGGGACTGCCCCTTCCCTCACCCGCTTCTTCTCCCTCCCACGGGTCGAACGACAAGCTGATCGGGATGCTGCTCAAAGGCCTTTACCTGAAAGGAGCTTGCATCTCGAAAGAGGAGTACCGGACTCTTCAAATGAGCGGAGAGGACTCTCTCGCGAAAGAGACGGATTCGCCGGTTTCCCCGTTCACCCACGCGATACTGAACGGTCTGGACATCCCCCGGATGAGACGCCGGCGGGAAGCGAATGTCAGGGAATTCAACCGGGCCTTGCTCGAGCTTCCGCAGGACCGCTGCGCGCCTCTGTTCACCTCGTGGCCGGAGGGAGGGGTTCCGTTTAATGCCCTGCTCGTCTGCAAGGATGAAGAGACGAGAGACGAGCTGCGCCGGTATCTGATCGGGGAGAAGATCTATACCGCCATCCACTGGAAGCAGAAAGGAGAACCCCTGCACTCCCAAGACCCGGAGGCTCTCTCCCTCTCGCAGAGGATCCTGACCGTACCCGTGGATCAGCGGTATTCATGCGAGGATATCCACCGCCTGGTGGAGATCATGGGAAGAGGTCTCGTTCGCTCCGTGGGGCAGGGAGCAATGCAGAGATGAACGCCTCTCCCTTCCAGATTTACGATGCCGCCCGCAAAGAGGAGTCCGAGCAGTGGATCTCCCGGTGGGATGCCTGGCCCGGACGCGAGGTGTTCGCCCATCCGCACTACGCCCGCCTCTACAATGACGAGAAGAGTCGCGCTCTATGCGCCGCCTGGACCTCCGGAGAGGGGTCGGTGCTCTATCCTTTCATGGTCCGGGATCTGACGCAGGAGCCGTACTGGCCGGGGGATTCCCCCCCTGCGTCGGATATCGTCACGCCGTACGGCTACGGGGGCCCTTTCTTCTGGGGCGAGGGGGACCGAGAGGCCGTCGCACAGGAGTTTTGGAAAGCGTTCTCGTCCTGGGCGGAGGAACGGCGCGTCGTCTCCGAATTCGTGCGATTTTCTCTCTTCGAGGAGACGCTGCTCCCCTATCCCGGCGAGCGGGAGGAGAAGCTGCAGAATGTCGTCCGGCTGCTGGACCGGGAGCCGGAGGAGCTCTGGATGGACTTTGAGCATAAGGTCCGGAAGAACGTCAAAAAGGCCCGACGCTCCGGAGTCGAGATCGAGCGGGACTCGACCGGGCAACGGCTGGACGCCTTCATGGAGATCTACAATCATACGATGGACCGCCGGGACGCGAGCAAAGGATACTACTTCCCCCGGTCCTACTTCGAGCGGATTCAGCGGGACCTGCCCGGACAGTTCATGTACTTCCATGCCTGGCACGAAGGCCGCCTCGTCTCCACCGAACTGGTGCTCGTCTCGACGGAGAACGTCTACTCGTTTCTGGGCGGCACGGTCAGCGAGGCGTTCGACCTCCGGCCCAACGATCTCCTGAAATATGAAGTGATCCTCTGGGCGCGTGATGCGGGGAAAAAGCGATTCGTCCTCGGCGGCGGGTACGAGCCGGGAGACGGCATCTTCCGGTATAAGCTCGCCTTCGCGCCGGAGAGCGTGTATCCCTATTTTGTCGGAAGACGCATTTTGGAGCCCCGGCTTTATCAAACCTTAGTCGATACCAAAAAAGAACGCATGCGTTCGGAGAATCGGGAGTGGCACGCCCCACCCGGCTTTTTCCCCGCCTACCGTTCCTGACCGCTCGCCTGTGGAGTCGTTTTCATCATGTCCCTGCCCCGAATCTATCTTTCGGCTCCCCACATGGGGGATCAGGAATTCCATCTCCTCAGAGAGGCCTTTGAGAGCAATTGGATCGCGCCTCTGGGTCCGCACGTCGATGCGTTCGAGCGGGAAGTGGCGGAGAAGGTTGGAGCAGGGGGAGCGGTGGCGCTTTCCTCCGGGACTGCCGCGATCCACCTCGCTCTCCGACTCTTGAGGGTCCAGCCGGGCGACGCGATATTCTGTTCATCGCTCACTTTCGTCGCCAGCGCGAACCCGATCCTCTACGAGTCGGCGGAACCCGTCTTCATCGATTCGGACGAGGCGACCTGGAACATGTCCCCCCCCGCGCTTCAGATCGCCCTTGACGATGCGGAAAAGCGGGGCCGGCTCCCCAAAGCGGTCATCGTGACCAACCTGTACGGCCACAGCGCGGACATGGACGCGCTCCAGGCCATCTGCCGTCGATACGAGGTCCCCATCATCGAAGATGCGGCGGAGTCGCTGGGCGCGACGTACAAGGGGAAAGCCAGCGGGACCCTGGGGAGATACGGGATCTACTCGTTCAACGGCAACAAGATCATCACCACCTCCGGCGGAGGGATGATGGTCTCTGAAGACGTGGAGGGACTCAAGAAAGCGCGTTACTTATCGACCCAGGCGCGCGAGCCGTTTCCCTATTACCAGCACTCCGAGGTCGGTTACAATTACCGGATGAGCAATCTTCTGGCGGCGGTGGGCCGGGGTCAGATGCGCGTTTTGGACGAGAGGGTTCGTGCGCGCCGCGCGAATTTTGAGCGATACATGTCCGAGCTGTCCGACATTGAAGGGCTGCGCTTCATGCCGGAAGCGCCGTACGGTCAATCGAATCGCTGGCTCACCACCCTGACGCTCGATCCGGCTCGCAGCCGAATGTCGCCGCTGGAGATCGTCAAAGAGATGGAGACTCAGAATATCGAAGTTCGGCCCGTGTGGAAACCGCTTCACCTACAGCCGCTCTATGCACACGCGCGCTTCTACACTCATGAAGCGAGCGGCAGTGTCTCGGAAAGGTTGTTCAACCAGGGACTCTGCATGCCATCGGGGTCCAGCCTGACGGAAGAGGACCTGAGCAGAGTGATCGCCTGTTTCCGTAAATGTGTGTGATGATGACCTTCCGTACCCTATATCGTAGGATAGGCAGCGTTCAATAGCTCATCCCTGGGATGAACATGTGTATAAGAGCTACGTGAAACCCAGAACCGGCAGTCTGAACACTGAAGCATCTCATTTGTCGAAGGTTAATCGAAAAGAAATCCTTCGGTGCTCAGACAGGTGGTTTTTGCAGATCTCCTGACCGTGAGGAACGGCTTTACATCCTTCGTGTGTAGGTCAATCCCGCGCCGAAAGTTTTCAACCCCGGAGCGTAGAGATCGAGCCGCACGTTCTTTATGTCTTCCAGTCGCAGCCCGGCGGTCGTATTCCCTCGCTGATGATCCACCATAACGCGCAGCCGATCATTGTTCGAACGATCCACCCCCAGCAGGACCCCTTTTT
>JAHWJO010000328.1 GCA_019348365.1 Armatimonadota bacterium
CACCCACTTCTCTCCCCCCCACACCCGCACACCACCCCACACCCCCACACACCCATAAAAAACCACAAAACACACCACCCCCCACCACCACACACCCGCCGCTCCCACCCGCGCCTGCCGGGCCACCCCCTCCCCCCCGCCGCGCAGGGGAGCTCGCGGAGTTCTCTCCTGCGTCTCTGCGCCTCTGCGTCTCTGCGGTGAAAAGGAACATTCTCATGACGGAGAATCGGCGGGTGCTGGCGCTCTTTCCGCACCCGGATGACATGGAAATCCTCTGTGCGGGAACGCTGATCCGGCTGCACGCGCTGGGATACGAGATCCACGTCGCCACGATGACGCCGGGGGACGCGGGTTCGGCGACGCTGCCTCCGGAGGAGATCGCCGCGATCCGCCGGGAGGAGGCGCGGAGGGGGGCCGAAGCCGTCGGCGCGGCGAGCTACCGCTGCCTGGAGTTCCGCGACCTCCAGATCGTGTTCGACAATCCCTCGCGGCGACGGGTGACGGGTTTCCTTCGGGAGATCGATCCGTTTCTCGTGTTCACTACACCGCCGTCGGATTACATGTTCGACCACGAGATCACGTCGCGCCTCGTGCGGGATGCCTGCTTCAACGCCCCCATCCGGAACTACGACGCCGAAGGGGATGCGGAGCCGTCCTCCGGCGTCCCTTACCTCTACTACACCGATCCCATCGAAGGGGTCGACCTCTACGGCGACCCCGCGCCGGTCACGGCCATCGTGGGCATCTCCATGGTCATCGAGCGGAAAGCCGACGCCCTGAAATGCCACGACAGCCAGCGATCCTGGCTGCAAAAGCAGCACGGGATGGACAATTACATCGAAACGATGCGAGCGTGGAGCGCCCGCCGAGGCGGTCAGATCGGCGCAGCCTACGGGGAGGGGTTCCGGCAGCACCGAGGCCATCCTTATCCCCACGACGACCTTCTCGCCGCTGTTCTGCAAGCGCAGCAACCCCCTTCCCATTAAAATTTCGGCGTTTCACTTTTTCTTCTATCCGTTTTTTTACTATCCGTTCCGCCTGACGGGGTCTCTCCTCTACAGGAGCGAATGGAATGGCGACGCAAACGACCTCAAAACCCACCTCACAACCGGACCCACCCCTGATCTCCCCTCCGACGACTTCCACCGGGCAAACCGCCCCCTCTCCCGCCCGGATGGAGGATACGGCGCTCGTGCTTCGGGCGCTCGTTGGTGATCTCGCCGCGTTCGACGAGCTGGTGCGCCGCTACCGGGGCGCGGTGCTCGCCGTAGCGCAGGGCGTCACCGGCTCGTTCGACCGGGCGCAGGACGTGACGCAGGATGCGTTTCTCCTCGCGTTTCGGAAGCTGGCCCAGCTCGACGACCCGGCCCGGTTCTCCTCGTGGCTCTACGCCATCACCCGGCACCGCGCCCAGCGGTTCAGCCGGCGGGAGAGCCGGTCCGAGCCCACGGATGCGGATATTCTCGACACGTACCTTCTGGAGCAGAGTCACGAGATCGCTCCGAACCCGTTGGACGAGATCATCCGGCAGGTCGAGCATCTGTCGGTGCGGGGGGCGTTCGGGAAGCTGCCGGAGGAGCACCAGATCATCCTGCGATTGTACTATTACGAAGAGTGGCCGGTGAAACGGATCGCCGAGTTCCTCTCGCTCCCGACCACGACGGTGAAATGGCGGCTGCACGAAGGCCGCCAGCGATTGAAGCGCTCCCTCAGCGGCGCGCTGGAGGTCCAGGAAGATGAGTGACAACCAACTTTTCCAGAATGAGGAACCGGGTTCGGGACAGGACTCTGATCAGAATCAGGAGATCCGGCGCATCCGTAGCGTGCTGAAGGAGATCACCGGTTACGCGGAGCATGCCTCCCTCACCGGCGCGATGCAGGGGGGCGCCCGGCAGGCGGTGCGGCAGTACAACGCCATCGTGGGGCATCTGCGGGAGACGAACGCGATCCCGTCCTATTTGCTGGTGGAGCTGGAGGCGGACGCCTCGCCGGACGAAGTAGGCGTGGCGGCGCGAATGCTCTCGGGCTACCTGAGGGCGGATGAAGAACCCTCTCACGGACGACACGGTCGCCACGCTTCTCACGGACAGCACCCGCCGCATCCGTCCTTTCCCGGCCTGCCGGATCTGCCGGACATCCAGGAGATGAAGGAGATCGGGCAGCGCGTCCGGGCGCAGCTGGAGCAACTCCCGGAGTGGATCAAGGGCCGGATTCCGCCTCCCCCGCCGGCCCCCGGCGCTCCTCCGACACCGGACGCCCCGGCGGACGGAATCCAGGCCCGGCTGGACCGGATCGGGACCGAGCTGGAAGAGGTGTCCCGTCGGCTGCGGGAAGGGAGCCTCACCGACGAGGAGCGAAGGGAGCTGACACAGCGCCTCTCCGACCTCAGCCGGGAGCAGGCCCGCCTCGAAATCCGGCGGGACATCCCCGGCGTGCCGGAGTAGAACCAGTTCCCATGAAGCGTAGAATAAAGAGGGCTGCATCTCAAAGGTGCAGCCCTCTTTTCCGCGTGATATACTCCTTATGGGAGAGACTTTCTCAGTTTGGTGCAAGAGTCTCCAGATCGAACCGGGGCATGGAGAGGAAACGGCATTGAATGGCGAACTCGTGCAAGTGATCGCTCTCGTCTCATATGGCAACTGGTATTTAACCTATGGGCATGACAGGCCCGTCCCGGATCTTTTGAACACAAATTCCACTTTTCAGTATGTCTCCTCCGTCTACTTCGCTCATTACAAGGATAAACATCAGACTCAAGGAGAAACGGTTGCGGCTGATTTAACCGAATGGTTCCGCTTACTCAGGTCTATCGGTGTGAGTCGGCTGTGGAATATCGCCTTCGCCTGGAACGATTCGGAAAGGCCAGAGTACCAGCAAGCGGGTTTCGCCGGAGCAGTTCCACGGGCGATTCAGGCGGATTTACCCGCCGGATATGAGCCCTGGTATCCCCAATGGAGAACGGAGGGTTCAGACACCCGGCCATGGGTTGTAGAGTATCGTGGCCTAACGTTCCCACATTCTCATGCTCTCCCTTTGATCGATTTAAAAGACTTAAAAATCCGGTTGCAATCCGCTATCCAGCAAGCCATTTCATTTGCTCGCAAGTCCCACTCGCCTCTGCAGGACGGGTCTGAATGGCTGGAAGGAGCCTTGCAATTGCTGGACGCTTCCATTCCACTCCCGCCCTTCCATAGGGATATGCTGCCGGAAGAAGGATACAGCCTTCTGGCACGACAGTTACTTGCAACCGCCACTCAAGCTTACGTCTTTGGCGGCATGGGTTCGTGGAACGATATCGGTTTCGAGGGGAGCTTGCAAAGAGAGTACGAAAAAGTTTCAGCGGATCTTTACGAAGTCATAAAAGTTACCACGATTATGGTTCCCAATTCGTTTTTGACGTAGTGGCTGAGAGATTCATCCGGCTATGAAAAGGAGTCTGGTTTCGTCGTTTGAAAGGAATCAACTGTTGCATCTGATAACTTCGCCTCAATTATCCTTTTTGCTGATCGCCGGCGCGCTGCTCTTCGACGCCGCCGCGTCGGCTCATGCCGCTTCCCCACGAAAGACGCTCCCGATGACCCCGCCCTTCTCCTATCCCGCCGCCCGCAAGAGCGACCAGATCGACGAGTACCACGGCACGAAAGTCCCCGACCCCTACCGCTGGCTCGAAGACCTCGACTCCGAGGAGACGAAAGCCTGGGTGGAGGCGCAGAATAAGATCACCTTCGGCTACTTAAATCAGATCCCCGAGCGTGAAAAGCTTAAAGAGCGCCTGACGAAGCTCTGGAATTACGAACGGTATGGCGTGCCCTTCAAGGAAGGCGGGCGGTACTTTTACTCGAAGAATGACGGCCTCCAGAACCAGAGCGTCTTCTACTGGATGGACCGCCTGAACGGGGAGCCGAAGGTCCTCATCGACCCGAATAAGCTCTCCGAGGACGGCACCGTGGCCCTCTCCGGCCTGGCGATCAGCGACGACGGGAAGCGGATGGCGTACGGCCTCTCCGCCTCCGGCTCCGACTGGAAGGAGTGGAAGGTCCGCGACGTGGAGGCGGGCAAAGACCTGAAGGATCACCTGAAATGGTCGAAGTTCTCCGGCGCGTCGTGGACCCCCGACGGCAAGGGGTTCTACTACAGCCGCTACGACGAGCCGAAGGACGCGAACGCCCTCGCCGCCGTGAACTATTTCCAGAAGCTCTACTACCACGAGCTCGGCACGCCGCAATCCGAGGATCGGCTCGTGTACCACCGGCCCGACCAAAAGGAGTGGGGGTTCCACGGGCACGTCACCGAAGACGGCGAGTACCTGATCATCACGATCACGCAGGGCACGGACGTGAAGAACCGCGTCTATTACAAGAATTTAAGGGAGAAGGATGCGGAGGTCGTGGAGCTGCTCGACGCGTTCGACGCCTCCTACGGGTTCGTGGGAAACGACGGCCCGGTCTTCTACTTCCAGACGAACCTCGACGCGCCGCGCTACCGCCTCATCGCCATCGACACCCGGAAGCCGGGGCGGGAGCACTGGAAGGAGCTCCTCCCCCAGGCGAAGGAGACGCTGGAGTCCGTCAGCCTCGTGGGGGACCGGTTCATCGCCGAGTACCTGAAGGACGCGAAATCGCAGGTGAAGGTCCACGACATGTCCGGCAAATTCCTCCGCGAGGTGGACCTGCCGGGGATCGGGTCGGCGGGGGGGTTCGGCGGGAAGCGGGCGGACAGGGAGACCTTCTACGCCTTCACGAGCTTCACCACGCCCACCACGATCTACCGCTACGATATCGAGACGGGCAAGAGCGAGCTCTACCGCGAGCCGAAGGTGGACTTCGACCCGGATGCGTTCGAGACGAAGCAGGTCTTCTACGCGAGCAAGGACGGCACGAAGGTCCCGATGTTTATCGTCCACAAGAAAGGGCTGAAGCTGGACGGGACGAACCCGACGATCCTGTACGGGTACGGCGGCTTCAACGCCTCGATGACGCCGGGGTTCTCGCCGGGCCGGATCGCCTGGCTGGAGCGGGGCGGGGTGTACGCCGTGGCGAACCTGCGCGGCGGCGGGGAGTACGGCGAGGAGTGGCACCAGGCGGGGATGAAGCTGAAGAAGCAGAACGTGTTCGACGACTTCATCGCGGCGGCGGAATGGCTGATCGAGAAGAAGTACACCTCGAAGGCGAAGCTGGCGATCAGCGGGGGGAGCAATGGCGGGCTGCTCGTGGGCGCGGCGATCACCCAGCGGCCCGACCTGTTCGGCGCGGCGGTCCCCGACGTGGGCGTGATGGACATGCTCCGCTTCCCGAAGTTCACCATCGGCTGGGCGTGGACCTCGGACTACGGCTCGCCGGAGGACCCGGAGGAGTTTCGTGCGCTCCACGCCTACTCGCCCTACCACAACGTGAAGCCGGGGACGAAGTACCCGCCCACGCTCGTCACCACCGCCGATCACGACGACCGGGTCTGGCCGGGGCACAGCTTCAAGTTCGCGGCGGCGTTGCAGGCGGCGCAGGCGGGGGACGCGCCGGTGCTGATCCGGATCGAGACGAAAGCGGGTCACGGGGCGGGCAAGCCGACCGCCAAGGTCATCGAGCAGATCGCCGACGTGTACGGCTTCCTCATCAAAACCCTGGGAGTGGGGGAATGAAGCGCTCCGCACTGCAGGTGAGGTGATACTGTGCCGGTAGATAATTACGGCGTGCTCAAGGGCCGCGC
>JAHWJO010000329.1 GCA_019348365.1 Armatimonadota bacterium
AGCGGGGTGTGCGCGCGTGTGGACGTGGTGGGTTTTCGGTTGTGGGTGGGGTCGGGGGATGGGGGGACTGGGTTGTGGGGTTTGGGGTCGGGTGTGGGGGAGGGTGACGCGGTATCCCAATGTTTTTCGGGACCCACTGCCATCGAACCCCCATCGGCCGCCGGGAGAAATGGTCTATTGCCTGGAAACTCCCCGACCCCCGACCCCCGATCCCTGAACCCTGTTAAAGAAGGTGCAGCGATGAGGAACGATACCGACATGCTGGAGCTGGAACGACGACTGGAGCGGCTGGAGCGCTCGCCGAACGGGGGCACGCTCTCCCAACAGGAGAACGCCCGCCTGGAGCGGGAGTTCAACCGTCTCGAAGGGCAGATCCGCGATGCGGAGGAGCGCGTGGCTCAAGCGTCTCGCGCCCCGGTCTGGTGGGTGCTGGCCGCTTTGGTGGTGGGTCTGGCCCTCGGCGCCATTGTGTCCGCTGAAATGGTACGGGTCATGAGCGGAGGATCACGAGCGAGGACGCTCGGCAGCGGATCGGATGCCGCCGGGATGGCACTCCAGACTCCCGCAGACATGGCCGCCCCGATGGAGAGCCGGGTCACTGACGAGGCGGTGGTGCTCCGCTACCGGACGAAAACCGGGGAGCAGAAGGTGGCGATCTTCCCGTACGCGCTTTCAGGTAAACCTTCTGTCACATACCGCCTCCCGCCGGTACAATCGGCACGGAATTACGGAAAGACTGAATCGGGCAGCGATAGCGAACCGGCGACTCCGCGCCGGACGGCTCCCCGCCGCGGTTCCGATTGATCTTCTTTCCTTATTTTCCTTTCCGTGCGATCCCGGTTGATGTATGATGGATTCTTCTACTCCTGCCGTTCGCGGTGGTAACCCGACCATGGCAAATTCGACCCGTTCTCTCATGCCGCTCTGCGACCAATGCCAGTGTGAATATCCCGCCGATCACCCCTCGGACCTCTGCCCCAACTGCGGCGAGCGCCTGCGGCGGTGCCCCTGGTGCGGGGACACGATGCCCTGGGAATTTTCCGGGCGCACCACGCCGTGCTGCTCGCGTCCCAACAAGTACATCCGGACCCACGGCTCCGACCTCCCCCTCCTCACGCGGGGCGAAGCCATCGAATCGGGGCCGGTGTTCCTCCGCGCGCTTGAAGCCGTCTACTTCGGGGGCAACTCCACGGTGTACCGGGTCATGCCCGTCAAGCGCCTGGGCGACCCGTTCCTGCTGGACGGCGATCCCCCGCCCCCCGTGCTCTGTCTGAAAGAGATCATCTCCGACTCGCGCGAGCCGGTGGAGCCTTACCCGCCGTCGGTGCTGGAACGGCTGATCAAGCTCCGCCACCCCAACATCGTGCGCCTGTACGCCACCTGGTGGGAGGGCGACCGGTTCTACCTCCTCCTCGACTGGATCCCCGGTCAGACGGCGGCGGAACGTTATTTCAAGGGGGAGGAACAGGCCCCCGGCCCCGTCATCAAGCGGATGGCGGAGGAGATCATGGATGGCCTCGTCGCCATGGAGGGCCGCGAGTTCGGCCTGATGCATGGCGACGTGACCCCGTACAACATCGCGTTCGACGCGAGCGACCGGCCCGTGCTGATCGACCTGGGGAGCATCCAGTTCATCCGGGGGGCGCAGGCGCCGAAGGAGTGGACCCCTCACTACGCCCCCCTGGAGTTCCTGCCGCCCGAGCAGCGTCCCGACGAGTACGTGCGCCATCCCGATCTGGAAGTCGGCCCCGCATCGGACCGGTACATGCTCGGCGCAACGCTCTACGCGCTCGCGGTCGGGCAGAGCGCGGAGGAGGCGTACGAACCCACCGGGCTGCCCGTCGTGGTGGCGGCGGCGGACCGGGCGAACGGGACCGCCCAGGCCCGCATCGGGGCGATCCGGCCCGACCTCCCCCGGAACCTGACGCTCTGGATGGACGACCTGCTCAACCTGCTGCCCGGACAGCGGTACGCCTCGCACGAGGAGGCCCGTAAGGCGCTGCGGACCGGGACGCGGGCGACGGTGGCTGCGCCCGAAGCGCCGGCCGTCCAGCGGAAAGTCCGGCGCCGCCTCCCTTCCCAGACCGGGGGGAAGAATTGGAGCCGACTCCTCCTGTCGTGGAAGGTGCTGCTTCCGGCGGCGCTTCTGCTGCTCGCCGTCCGCTACCCCTCCGCGCTGACCCACCCGTGGGACTGGCCGCGCCTGGCGGGAGCGGAAGTCATGCTGCTGTCCGGGAAGCCGCAGACCACCCTCGAATGGCTGAAGGGAGCCGGGAACAAAGACTGGAACGCGCAGATCCTGATGGCGAGAGCGCAGGTGAAGCTGGGCGCGCGGCAGAACGGCCTCAAGCGCATGCTGGCCGTCGCCTCGCAGCAGGATGCCCCCGGCTACGTGAAAGAAGCGAAAAGCGAGATCGCGGCGAAAGTGGGGACGGCGGAACTGTATCAGGGGCTGGCGCTGCTGGGCCGGGGAGAACGATACCCGGCGTACGTCCACCTCAAGCGGGCGGCGGACCTCGGCATCTCGAACGACAAAGGAAACCGGGCGCTGGCCCAGCTTTCGATGGAGCGGGGACAGGCGGCCGCCGCGCAGAAGTATGCGGAGAATTACCTGAAAGCGCGCCCCAATTCCATCGAAGGACGGCTCATGGCCGCCCGGATCGCCCTCTCACGCGGGGAGTGGCGCAAGGCACAGGAGCACGCGCTCCGGGCCAAAAAGGAATCGGAGAAGCCGGAGGGGAGCCGAACGGACCCCGTGAAGCCGGAGTCGCTGGAACGGACTCTCTCGCAGGTGGCGTCCGCCCTCACGGCGCCGGTGCCCTCCAGCCCTTCGCGGCGCAGCTCCCGCTCGACGCTTCAGGAACGGCTGGAACGCCTCTCGATGGCGCGAGAGCTTCACGCCTCGGCCAGCCTGGACCGGCAGATCGCCCGATACCGCGAAGCTCTGGACTGATCTGGACCAAAGTTCATTGAACCACGAAGACACGAAGAACACAAAGAAACGCTTGATGGAACCACTGATGAACACGGATGAACACAGATAACCCCTTGAACCCCTGAAGAGGTGACTAGGTGAAGAGATGATCGGGTGAGGGGGTATCCGCGTTTATCTGCGTTCATCTGTGGTTCCAGAAGTTTTATCTGTGTTCATCCGTGTTCATCTGTGGTTCTATTCAGGGGTCATCCGCGTGAATCCGTTCCGATCCGCGTAGCGAAGCTCCGCGACCTATTCGCCTTCCACCTGATATTACCGTCTCCACCGCCAGAGGGCGTATCGCCCCGGCCCGGCGAGGATCAGCGCCACGCAGACCGCGATGATGAGCAGGTTGTACTCGTAGCCTTCGTTCTGGATAAAGAATCCGCGCTTCCCCGTCACCTTCCAGATCGCCACGATCATCGTGAAGAGGATGGCGAGCGCCCCGATCTCGGCGAGGACGCCGAGCGCGACCATCAGGCCGCCAAAGAATTCGCTCCCCGCCGCCAGCACAGCGAAGAGCATCGGGGGGGTGAACCCCATGTTCTCAACCGACGCGGCGAACCCCTCCAATCCCCTGCCGCCGAACCCACCGAACAGCTTCTGTGCGCCGTGAGCCATAAAAGTCAGGCCCAGCGTGAGGCGGAGGATGAGAAAAGCCCAGTCCACGGCAGGGCGATGCCGCGCCGAAGAAAATGCGCTGTCGTTCAGGGAGGAGAAGCGGAGGGGAGAATGTCTCACGATGTAACGTACACCCTTTCATCCGGGGCAGGAGTGTGAGAGGCAGAGGCGAGGCTGGAGTTGGGGGTTCCCTTCTTCTGTTCAATCGCGTTCTATCCCGCCCGTATAACGCGACATCTTTGCCCACCCCCAGTATAGCAATCACGATCTTTGATCCCCAATCTGCTCCCCCTGTTCGGAAGTGTATCGGTCCGGTTTGGGTGTGCGGCGGCTTGCCTCTGTTCAGATTCGCTTTCAATCCAACGGCTTCGATCACCGGTGGTTCAACAGAGAGCCCGTGGAGCGGTGAACTCCCGGAGAGATGAGAACCGCGTTCTGAAGGCGGAATAAGCGACGTCAACGAAAACGCTCCGTCGGAGCTCGAGATCCGAACGGGATTGCCGCGCTTCACTCTTCGTAAACGATCTCATCTTCCGCCCGCCAGGCGGGATCCACGATACAGATGAATACGATCTCTTCCTCGCCGGTATTCCTCAGGTACTGCACCGCGCGGGGCGGGATGTAGACGGCGTCACCGGGACCGACCTCCCGCTCCTCGCCGTCGATCACCATAATTCCCTTTCCCTGAATCAGGTAATAGACCTCGGTGGTGAGCAGCGCGTGAGGGGACGAGGACAATCCCGGCCCGATCCGCGCGACCGCCAGGCTGTACCGGGCCTCGATAGGATCGTGATGGGGACTCAGCAGCTCCCGCAGCAGCGTATGGTCCCCCGCCACGATCTCATCGCATTCCGACAGGCGCTTGATGTACATCCGTTGATTTCTCCTTTCCCCGCGAGACCTTTCTTCGATGGCAGCGCGATGCCTTTCCTTTGATGGCGATCCGTACAAGAAACGACCCGTGCGGCAGTACTGCCCACGGGCCATCGGGATGAACGCAGCCGAGAGGGAAATCGTCAGGATCCGCCCGGCTTTTTCGCTGATTGTTCGAGCACGGCGATTCTCCGCTTGACTTCCTCCACCTGCGGGCCGGGCGGGGCCACTTTGAGATACTCTTTCCAGGCGGCGACGGCTCCCGCCGGGTCGTTTTCATCCACGGACAGCACGACGCCGATGTTGTAGCGGCTCTGAACGTGCCGGGGGTCCATGGAGGCGGCTTTGCGGAAGGCGTTCAGCGCATCGTGGTGGCGGTGCATCGCGCGATACATGGTGCCCAGATCGGTCTGAACGTCCGCATCAAACGGGTGAAGCTTGAGGGCTTTTTCGTACGCGGCGATGGCGAGGAGGGGGTGCTTCTTATCGAACTGCTCGTTGCCGATCCGAACGAGCGCGCCGTAATCGGTCGTGGAAGCGATGACCGAGCGAACGGCGGGATCATCGTGCTTCAGGTCCCAATTTTCCTTTGAGACGGCGCCTGAAGATGCACCCGGTTCCGGGGGATGATCGTGCCCTTCGTGGTCGTGTCCTTCATGGCTCTCAGCGGTTCCAGGGGCAGCCGTGCCTCCGGGTGCGGTTGTACCGCCGGGTTTTACGTTGCCGGCGGCCATCTGCTCCGGGGTGAGCGGCGGCGCGCTCGTCCGTGGAGCATTGGGATCGATGGACGGGTGCCCCTCAGGGAGAGGAGCCACCTGTGCGGCGGGGGGAGCGCCCAGGGGACCGAGGAACGTACTGCCCACGAACAGCCCGGCCATGAAGGTCGTCAGCGCGATTCCGGCCACGCTGAGGAGGGAAAATCGAGGGTGAACCGTTGTGGGAGTTTGCGAAGAATGCGAGGAGTCGGACACGAGAATACTATCTTCACCGGCATGGGCGGCCCACGGGCTCTCCGTCGGACGCGCGCGTAGGGAGGGGGAAAGAGAGAAGGGGAAAGGTGCCGGGACACAGATTCGAACTGTGGACACCCGCATTTTCAGTGCGGTGCTCTACCAACTGAGCTATCCCGGCCCGACGGATCCTTTGCGATAGAGGAATACCGGAGTTGTATGGAAGCTGGCCGGACGGAAACGGCGTTCCGGCGACCCGTATTCGCCTCTCGCAAAAAAAATGG
>JAHWJO010000031.1 GCA_019348365.1 Armatimonadota bacterium
GTCCCCGCAGGGGGACTTTGCGCCCTTGTTGCCCGCGACTTGAGTCGCCGGGCACTTCCGGACATACAGAAAGAAAACGCCCCACCGATCATTGAAGCCTCTCCGCGTCACCTGCCGGGCGACAGTCCCAGGCGCTCGTACTGCTCCGGCGGGGCGTCGCACTCCCCCATGAGCCGGAGGAGATGCCCGATCATCCGCTCCTCGAGGGCGGGATCGTTCAGGGGCCGTTCCTGATGGGGGTCCTCCCGCACGTCCCAGAGGTGGGTGTCCGGCTTCGTGCCGCTCGCGGCCATGGCGCGGCGCGCGGGGAGCTTCATCGTCGGGCATTCTTTCGTGAACGTGAACGGCGGCGCGACCTCCATCCGGCGCAGTGCGTCCAGCCCCAGGAACCCCCGCATGACGGTCGGCATGTAGGTGTAGTTGTAGAGCGGCTGGTTATCTGCCTGCTCCGCCGCGCGCATGTAGATGTAGCGCCCGTCGGTGACGTTGACGTGCCCCCCATGCACCCCGAAGATCGCCGCATCCCGCACCGGCGTGTCGTCCGCAACGGTCGCGCCGAGCGGCTGGCCGAGCATGTCCGGGGGGACCTCCACGCCGAAGAACTCCAGCAGCGTCGGGCCGAGGTCGATGGAGGGCTGCACCAGGCTCTCGCGGCGCTCACCCCGCTTCCCGCACCGGGGGTCCCACACGAAGAACGGCGTGTGCGCCACTTCCTCGTAGAAGGGCATCCAGAGCTTCGCCCAGCAGCCGTGCTCCCCGAGCATGAACCCGTGATCGGTCCAGACGATGAGCATGGTGTCGTCCCAGAGGTCCAGCTCGTCGAAGAGGTCGAGCACGTCGCCGAGATAGGCGTCGCACTGGGAGAGGAGCGCGGCGTACTCGTACCGGATGTGCTCCACGGCCTCCGGCGGCTCCTCCACGGCGCGGTACAGCGGCCAGTCGAAGTGCATCGCGTCGGGGGAGTAGGGGTAGCGGTCCTTGTATTTCCGGTGGGAGAAGAACGGCTCGTGGGGGTCGAAGGTTTCAAGCTGGAGGAACCAGTTGTCGGAGTTCCGGTTGCGGCGGATGAATTCGGTCCCGGCGGCGAAGGTCTGCGGCTGGGGCTGGTCGCACTCCCGGCGCATGGCCTCGCGGTTGACGAGATCCTGTCGCGCGAACGTCTCCATCGTTTGATGCCGCCCGAGGGCGTTTTTGGGGAGCTCCGGGTCTTTCACCTGGCCGCGCCAGAGGTCGCCCTCATGCCCCCGGAAGAACTCCCAGGTGCGGTACCGGTTGTGATAGGTCGCGCCGCCGTCCTCCCAGTAATGGTAATGGTCGCTCGCGAGGTGGGTGTAGACGCCGTTCGTGTTGAGGATCTCCGGCACGGAGTCGTCGAACGGCTCCAGCGGTCCCCAGGAGCGGTGGAGGAAGTTGGGCCGCCCGGTGTGGAGGTCCCGGCGGGCGGGCATGCACGGCATGGAGCAGACGTAGGAGGTCTCGAACGTGACGGTCCGCTCGGCGAGCCGCTGGAAGTTCGGCGCGTGGGTCCAGTCGCAGCCGTAGGGGGGGAGCATGTGCCGGTTCAGCGAGTCGAACATGACCATGACGCATTTCATCGGCGGCTCCTCATCGATTTCATGGACCGCCTCGGGGGGAGCGCGGCGCGCCAGCCGTCGTGCAGGCGCTCCTTCAGCTCTTTGACGGTTTTCTCATGCCCCGGCTGCTCCGCGAGGTTGACCGTTTCTCCAGGGTCTTTCGCGTAGTCGTACAGCTCGATCTTGCTGTAGGCCGGGTTCCGATTCGCCGTCCACTCGGTGAGGCGATACCGGTCGGTGCGGATGGAGCGACCCATGCCGGGACCCTGGCCGGGGATGTTGCGGGGGTACAGGTGAAACGCGGCGGATTTCCACGGCAGGCGGGGGGTGTCGAGGAGCGGAGCGAAGCTCGTCCCCTCCAGCCCGTCCGGCTTCGGGATTCCCGCGAGGTCGCAGAGGGTGGGATAGATGTCCACGAACTCGGTGAGGGCATCGGTCTTCCGGCCCGCCGCCTTCATCCCCGGCGCGCTCACGAGGAGCGGGGAATGAGCGGCCCGCTCGAAGTTGGTGTGCTTCGCCCAGAGGCCGTGGTCCCCCAGGTGGAAGCCATGGTCGCCCCAGAGGACGATGATTGTGGAATCCCGGAGGCCGAGGCGGTCCAGCTCATCCAGCACCCGCCCGATCTGCGCGTCGACGTAGCTCACGCTGGCGTGGTAGCCGTGGATGAGGTTCCGGGCCATCGCGTCGGGGATGGGGCCTTTCTGGGGCACTCCCTCGTAGGTCCGCAGCTCGCCGGAGCCGTTCCCGGCGTAGGGCGGGGCGTCTTCAGGGAGGGTTCGGACGGGCTCCAGCTCGAACTTCGCCGGGTCGTAGAGGTCCCAGTATTTTTTCGGCGCGATGAACGGCAGGTGGGGCTTGAGGAAGCCGACCGCGAGGAAGAAAGGCCGGGAGGGGTCCTTCGCGAGGTCCCGCAGCCGCTCGACGGCGCGGTCGGCAAGCTTGCCGTCGAAGAGGGCGTTGTCCGGCACGTCCGGGTCTCCGGTCGGGGGCCCTTTCAGAGGGGCCGGCGGAGCCGGTTTCGGGGTGGCGGAAGGGACGGTTGCTAACGGCGGGGGCGGGGAATCGGCGGCTAGATGGAATAGGGAGTCCAGGGAATTGGCGTCCGCCTTCTCGTAAGGCCGGAACGCCGAACCGTACGGCGCGGGGATCGGCCCCTGCATCCCTTTCGGCCACGACGGGACGCTCCAGGAATGCACGTCGTCGTAATTGCCGTGGCCGGTGTGGTAGATCTTCCCCAGGCCCTCCGCGTGGTAGCCGTGGCTCTTTAACTGCTGGGGCAGCGTGACGACGTGGGGAAGCCGGGCGCGGAAATGGGTGGCGAGATCGTAGATGCCGATCGTGTCGGGCCGCCGCCCGGTGAGGAGGCTATTGCGAGACGGGGCGCAGACGGCTTGCTGGCAGTAGGCGCGGGAGAAGATCATTCCCCGGCGCGCCAGGCGGTCGATGTTCGGCGTTTGGACGATTGGGGAGCCGTAGCAGCCCAGCGTGGGCCGGAGGTCATCCACCGCGATGAAGAGCACGTTGGGCTTGCGTTCGCGCGCCGTGCGGGCGAGGAGAGGGGACGAGCCGAGAGTGACAGCAACCCCACCCAAGGTTACGCTCTTCGTTGCTACGTTCAGGAATCGCCGTCGGGTCAGTCGCGGTTTCATCCGGGGGAGATCCTTTCTTCCGGTCGTCGGTGTGCCCCCTATCCATCGATCACAACGCTATCTGATTTCGACAGCCGCGTGGGGCGACTCCCCCTTACTTTTAGACACAATCGAGAAGTCTGTGGGTTGCCATAGGCCCGGCGATTGAAATCGCGGCTACAAGGGCACAAAGTCTGCCTGCTCCGACTTGAACTCCAGCCGTTTACCCACATTCGTTTCGTTAGTACCAAATTTTATGGATCTATTGGAAACCGTATGGGTGATCGTTGACAGACCGGTGATTCACCGCCGGGTGAACAACGGTCATCTGCTTATCGATAGTACCGTTTTTAATTTCCGCAGCCTCCCTCCATGACGCGGCGAACCCCGTTCCTGTTCATCCCGGTATTGAAAATAGAATACGCCTGAGGGTGATTGGCCCAATACGAAACCGCATCCCGGAGATGAGGGGTGGCTTTACGCAGGCCGAAGTCGGAGTCTCGTGATTCTTTCAGGCCGGAAATCTGCCGGTTTAACCCTCTCCGGAGTTAGGGCTACTGGAAGAGGTAATATATCAGGGCGATCCAGAACATGGCGCCCAGCGCCAGGATGATCCAGAACCCTACGGGCTGCGATGGGCCTTCCGGTTTTGCATCGGGCTTCACCTGCGCCCTATATTCTGCCTTACTCTCCGGGGAAGTCTTTCCCTGTTTCGTCTCTACAGCTTCGATCACGGCGTTCTCCTTCTGGATAGTCAGCACACTTTACATGTGCCACTGTGATCCTTCCCATGCAATCGTTGGCCCGTCGCAGGAGTCTCCGGTCGTTCATCGGTGACCGCCGATACTGCAACAGAGCGTCCACTCGGAAAAGAGAATGAGCCCCGTTTCTTTCCTGTAAGCTTCCCAAGAAGTTTTTATCCTGATATGATGAATGAGCACTTCCTTGTTGGAGTCATTTTTTTTGTAAATCCAGAGTTGCTTCTGGAATCGTGAGCCGCTCGCCGTCTCGGAACGGAAAGGTCTTTTTCATGCGCCGCCGCTTCTTCAATGGGTCTGATATCGGTTTCAAACGTCACGCCCTGTTCCTCCTCCTCTTTACGTTGCTCATTGGAACGGGCCTGACCACGCTCATCGCGCAGACCCAATCGTCCGGCATCATCACCACCTTTGCCGGGGGGGGATTCGGGGACGGCGGCCAGACCGACGATTCGGGTCTTTATACCGCGCGGGGGATCGCGGCGGATCCGTTCGGGAACGTCTATGTTTCTGATGCTTCCGCCCACCGGGTCCGCAAGATCGAGGCGACGACGGGCATCATCACGACTTTTGCGGGCAGTGGGCTTGCGGGGGACAGCAACGGCGGGTTCTCCGGGGACAACAGCCCCGCCACCGCCGCCCGGCTGAACAACCCTCGGGCGCTGCTGACCGATGACGCCGGCAACGTGTACATCGGAGACGTTGGGAACGGGCGCATCCGCAAGGTCGATCCTTCCGGCACGATCACCACCGTTGCCGGTGGCGGCAGTAAGCGGGACAACGGCGCTCTCGCCCTGGAGTTCGGTTTCGGTTCCATCACCGATATGGAATGGGACCCCCAGGGCCACATGATCGTCAACGAGCGGGACAGCGCGATCTGGAAGATCGATAAGACGACCCGCGCGGTTACGCTGGTCGCCGCCGGGCTGTCTTACAACGAAGGCGTCGCCGTCGGCAAGGACGGCGCGATCTACGTCGCGCGGGGAAACGGCGGACATAACGTCTACAAGATTCCGCCGGGGGGCACGCCGGTGCGGATCGCGGGACAGGAAAACCGCTTCGGCTACACGGGCGACGGCGGGCTCGCGATCCACGCCCAGATGTCCAGCCCGACGGACGTGGAGTTCGATCACAACGGCAATCTCCTGGTGACGGAGAGCACCAATCATGTGCTCCGCCTGATCACCCCGGGCGGGTACATCTTCACCGCCGCGGGGGGGGATACATCGAATTACGCCTCCGGCCACCTGGGCGATGGTGCCTCCAACCCCCGCTATGCCAACATGTGGTTCCCGAGTAATGTCGCGGTCGATCCTTCGGGCAACCGATACGTGACCATGAGCAACGGCCTTGTCTACAAGATCGCACCGACGGGCAAAGTGACCGTCATCGCCGGAAAGGGGATGGGCGACAACGGCCCCGCGAACAACGCCCTGATGCGGCAGCCCCACGGCCTGGCGACGGCCCCGGACGGCGGCATCCTCATCACCGACCGGGACGGGGCTTTCTACCGAATCCGGAAAGTCGGTACGGACGGGCGGATCACCACGCTGGCGGGAGCGGAGTACAGCTACGTCAGAGACTCCTACCCTCTCAACAATACTCCGGCGGCGCGGGCGCCTCTGGCGGAGCCGAGGGGCATCGCCGCCGACCTCAAGGGCAACATCTATTTCGTCGACACTTCAAATAAGAACCTGGTCCGCAAGATCGACTACTGTACCGGGAACATCGTCACCGTCGCCGGAACTCTCGAATATCACGGAGCCACCGGGACCGAAGACAAAGACCCGCTGACACACAAATTCTACAACCCGTCCGACGTAGCGGTGGATCAGGCGGGCAATGTCTACATCGCCGAGCACTCCCGCATTTTCAAGCTGGAAGCTTCCACGGGCAAGCTCGTCCATATTGCGGGTAACGGTAATTCCGCTTCTCCGATGGGAGAGACCGGCAGCCTGGCGACGGAGGTCCGCATCTACGACATCAACGGGATCACCATCGGGAAGGACGGCCAGCTCTACGTCGCTGCGAAAGGGGATCACCGGATCGTCAGGGTGGACCCGGTCACGAAGATCATGACCTCTGTGGCGGGCGTCCCTTCCACCGATTACTATGCGTCCGGTTACGCGGGCGAGGGCGGACCCGCCACCGCCGCGCGGATCGGCAACCCGTACGACGTGGCCCTGGATGCCGACGGCAACGTGTTCATCGCCGCCAGTGACACGGTGGACGGCAACGGACGCGTCCTGAAAGTCGACGCTCAGACAAAGAACATCACCTCCATCGCCGGAGGCAAGGCCGAACATATGGTGCCGTTCCCCTGGGGAGACAACGGCCCGGCCAAAGATGCCAATATCGAGTTCCCCTTCGGCCTCACCATCGACCGCGCCGGGAACCTCTACGTCACCGACGCCAAGCACGACCGGATCCGCAAGGTAAGCGGGGCCGCCGCTCCGGGTCTCATCGCCGGGCAGAACATCCCGGCGACCTTTACTCCCGTCGCCCCGGCCATCACCGGCTTCCGCGTGGAGCAGATCGGCCCGTACGAGCCGGACGACGTGCTGAAGGTGTACGTCAAGGTCACCGAAGGCGACTGCGGCTTCGAGGGGACGGTCCGGGCGCGGATCGGCAGCGGCGAGTACGCCTATTTCACGAAATCCGGCGAGGAGTGGGTCGCGGACGTGCGGGTGCCTTACATCCCGCCGTCCGTCACCACCGCCGACCTGATCATCCGGGCCGAGGACAACTACGGCCGGTTCGGGACGTACATCTGGCCGTTGCCGATCCACATGGACCCGCCCCCCGCCACGCCGACCGCCCCGACGTTTACCGCGTTTGAGGTGCAGCCCGCCGGGCCGTACACGCCCGGCCAGCAGGTCACCGTCATCGCGAAGATTGCGAGCAACCCGCTCGTCTACGAAGGGCACGTGACGCTGACGGTCGGCAAATCCGCGCCGGTACAGATGCGGCTCTGGCGCGGAAAGTGGACCGCCACGACGCGGGTGCTGCCGCTGACGGACGCCGCCGAAACCACTCCGCTCCTCATCGTGGCGGAGAACGAGGCGAATCAGGAAGGCCGCAAGGAAGCCCTCCTGCCGATGGACCGGCGGCTCCTCATCTCCAGCTTCAGCGTCACCCCCAGCGGCCCCTTCGCCAACGACGAGAAGGTCACGGTCAAGGTGAAGGTGACCGGCGACATGCCCATAGGCAGCCAGGTGAGCGCGCAGGTGGAGGAAGGGCCGATCGCCGTTCTCACCCGCACCGGCGATGAGTGGAGCGGAGAGGCCACGGTCAAGCCCCTCAACGGGTCGGTGGACTGGGCGCTGCTGCACGTCACCGCCAAGCAGAACCCGAACGATCCCGCGGCCCCGAAGGGCGGCATCACCTGGAACCTGCCGATCGTGAAGAATCCGGTGCGGTTCCCCTCGTTCCGGGTGCAGCCGGCGGGACCCTACACACCGGGGCAGGTGATCTCCGTCTATGCGAAGGTCGAGCTGGAGGAGAATCGCACCCTGGCCCGCCCGCCCCGCGCGCGGATCGGCGACCTGTCGCACTCCGAACAGGAGATGACGCTCCAGCCGGATACCGGCGAGTGGATGGGATCTGTGACCCTACCTGAGATCGACGAGACGGTGAAGAAGACGGAAGTCGTCGTTACGGCCCAGGACAACAACAACCGTACCGGCGAGTACCGGTGGGAAGTGCCTCTGGATCATCACCCGATCAACATCTACACCACATGGGTCGAGCAGAAAGGACCGTACCTGCCGGGCCAGACCGTGGACCTCGGGGCGCTCATCTACAACTCCGCGAAGCTGACGAAGGTGGCCGGGCGGATCGGCAGCGGCGCGGAGGCTCTCCACGCCGAAGACCCGGCGAGGAAAGGCTACTGGCTCGGGAAGGTGAAAATCCCCGACCTCCCCGAGTCCCAGACGACGGTGGACGCGGTGGTGTCGGTCTTCGACGACCGGGGACGGACGGCATCGCTGGCGCGTACGCTCGCCATCACCCACAAGCCCGTGGAGGTGACCGGAGTTGAATTCGACGGCGGCCCTTACAAACTGGGCCAATCCCTGAAGGTGACGGCCACGGTATTCAGCGCGAATCCCACTCAGAAGGTCGTCGCCCGGAACGGGGACGGTACGCAGACGAACCTCGCCCGGATTGCGGACACGGACAAGTGGGAGGGGACGATCACGCTCCCAACGGACCCGAAGGACAAGAACTTGACGCTCCTGGAGGTGCAGGGCTTCAGCACGAACGGCAAGGGCGAATCGGTCAGCCATACCTTCTCGCAGGACCTCGCCTGGGCCCCGACCGTCGTTCACGTCACCAACGACTCGGGCGGCAACGTTTCCGGCGCGCGGATCTACATCAACGGCGCGAGTAAAGGATCGACGAACGGCAGCGGCAACCTGGAGCTCCTTCCGCCCCTGATCTCCGGCACGCAGATCGTGGCGCGGAAGCGCGTTCATGAGAACGCGACGAGTCGCGGGGCGCATGACGGCTGGAACTACCGGGTCTACAACACCAGCGTGACCGTCAATCCCAGCGGCAGCACTTCCTCCTTTACGGTGGACCAGCCGGCGCAGACCCAGGAGATCCGGGTCTCCCGCAGCAATGCGCTCATCGGCATGCACCTCCGGGCATCAATGGAGTGGGACGCGACTCAGGCGGAGATGGAGGAGGTGATGAACAAGCTCACCCAGGCCTCCCAGTATATCTATAACGCGACGGACGGCCAGTTCTTCTTCGAGGAGATCGAGTTGGAGGACGATGCGAAACACTGGGACGACACGGACTTCCGCATCTTTGCCAATAAGAAGTTGCGGGCGAACGCCTGGAAGGGGGCCATGTTCGGGGAGAAACGCTGGTACGACGGCGAGCGGTACATGAACCAGGCCCGCACCGACAATGCGGTCGTTTACGCCCACGAGTTCGGACACTGGGGCCTGGACCTGAACGACGAGTACAAGGACGATGACGATAACATCCGCTGCACCGCCCTGGCCGGGGGGAACGACCCCCAGTACGGCGAGCAGGCTACTGCGCCGAGTGGGTCCACGTTCTGGGGCCAGCCCCGCGCCTCTTGCATGATGTGGCACCAGCAGAAGGCCGGGAAGCTCTGCTCGGGTCACCCCAATAACCCGCACGTCACCAACACCAGACAGGGCGCGGAGAGCTGCTGGGCGACGATCCTCCGCCGCTTCAGCGATTCGTCCGGTCGATGGGTCCTCCAATCGCCGGATACGCGCGGGGCCATCGTCGGGCCGATCGCGAATCTCCCGGTATTCGATTGGGAGCCGACGATCGACTGGGTAAACATCTCCCGGACGGGGCTACGCGGCTCCTTCGTGCTCACTTTCCGGAAGCAGCTCCTGTACGACTTGGGCTTCAAGGGAGCGTTTGAGCCGACGGAAGTCTACCTGAAGACCTCCTCCGGGCGGGATATCCTGCTGGGGGAAACGGATGTCTATAATTCCATCCGCGTGGTGGGAGCCCACGCGGGAGACAAAATCCGGGCCGGCTACATCAACCTGATCCACGAATACACGGTAAAAAACACCGACGGCCCCGATCCGCTTTCCGCGTTAGGCCCGGTCATCCTCCAGGAGCAGCCGCAGCTGGAAGTTGAGATGGCAAAACAGCCCTTCGAACTGTTCGTGGCGGCGGAACCGACCGCGAACAAGGGCGAGGCTCGCCTGCGGGTCCGGTCGAGCGTGCCGCTCAAAGCGCCGCCGACGGTGACGTTCAACCCCCTCGGAACGGACGAACAGAAGCCCGTCCCCATGGCCCTGGAAGCGGTCAGCGGAACCTACGTGGGCGTTGCGGCGGGATTCACCGGGGACATCAAGGCGGTGGTGAACGTCACGGCAGCCAACGAGCAGGATCAGATTGCCGTTCGGACTTCGCTGGCCGGGGTGGAGGGGACGGATCCGGAACGCGATACGGACATTTTCTCCGCCGACGGGCAGGTGTCGATGACGCTCCCGGCAGGGGCGCTTCCGGCGGGGTCGCGCGTGGCCCTCGGGCCGATGGCGGCCACGCCGCCCCTGCCCCCGGCGGGCCATCTGTTCGCGACGGGGGTGTATCAGATCACCTCCTCGGGGACCGAGCCGCTCGCCAGGAACGCGATGCTCCGGCTCCAGCTTCCCCGAACCGAAACCGGCCAGGATACCGAGGAATACGATCCGACGGCCTTCCGAGTCCTCCGCTATAACCCGGAGACCCGCGCATGGGAGACGGTGGCGAGCACCTACCTGTCGAGCGTGAAGATCATCACGGCGGAGCTCAGTCAGCTGGGGGTCTACACGTTGGCGGCGAAGCCCACCGATCCCATGGCGCTTCCGATCCTCAAGGGCGATCTCAACGACGACAAGGAAGTGAACGTGACCGATGCGATCACCGTCCTCCGGATTGCGGTCAACCAGATCGTGGCGACGGATCGTCAGAAGATCACCGGAGACATGGACGACAACGGCATGGTCAACGTCTCGGATGCGACGAAGATCCTCCGAAAGGCGGTGGGGCTGGACTGACACTCCTCGTGACTGCACCGGACCGGGCCGATAGAGTTCCCACGATCCGGTTCGGTGCTGAGTCATCTCAAACGAATCATTCGGCATTCTCGCCGGGCCTGCAAAGGTCCGGCGTTTATCATGCCGACGGTTTACGCCTGTTTTCTTATATGCAGCGCGTTTTGTATCTTAGAGTCGACACTTCTCTCACAGGAGCCCTGAATGAACGCGGGCAATGCCGATCATCTGACCGATCAACTTCAGAGCCTTTTCAACGACGACCCGGTGAGGGAGCCCGCCGTTGAGACTCTCCTTCGCGACCGGCATCCCGCCGACATCGCCGAAGCAATGGAGTCGCTGGCGCGCCCCGATGCCCTCGCCGTCTTTGAGATCGTGGATGACGAGCGGGCCGGGGACGTCCTCGACGAGCTGGACCCGGACATGGTGCGGTACCTGGTCGGCCAGGCCTCCCCCGAACGGATCGCGGATCTGCTGGACCGCCTCCCCATGGACGATGCCGCCGAGGTGGTGGCGGAAGCCGATCCGGAACAGAAATCGCTCCTGCTTTCCCGGTTGAACGAACGCGCCCCGGCGGATGCCGAAGAGGTACGCGAACTCCTCTCCTACAAGGAGGGGACGGCGGGCCGCCTGATGACGGACAAATTCGTCCGCCTCTCGGCTCGCCTGACGGTCGAGGAGGCATTCACCGCCATTCGCCACGCGGACCCGGATGTCGAGACGCTGACGGACCTCTACGTCGTCGATCCGGTGCAGGAGGGAAACCGGCGAGAAGAACGGCTCATCGGCGTGCTCTCGCTGCGCGACCTGGTGCGGGCCGCGCCGGACCGGGGGATCGACGAAGTGATGGCCCGCGACCTGATCACCGTCTCGGTGGACACGGATCAGGAAGACGTCGCCCGGCTGATAGAGAAGTACGATTGTCTGGCGCTGCCCGTGCTGGATCGGAACGGCTACCTGGCGGGGATCATCACCGTGGACGACGTGGTGGACATCCTGCTGGAAGAGGATACCGAAGATTACCTGCGCCTCGGCGCGGTGGAATCGAACGAACGTCCCTACCTTTCGATGGGCGTGATGGGGACCGTGCGGCAGAGGTTCGGATGGCTCCTCCTCCTGTTCGTCGCGGAGACGGCGACGGGCTTTGTCCTGCGCCACTTTGAAGACGAGATCTCGCGGGCCGTCGCGCTCTCCTTTTTCGTCCCGCTCCTCATCGGGACGGGAGGCAATGCGGGGGCGCAGACCGTCACGACCATCACGCGCGCCCTCGCGCTGGGGGAGCTGCGCTACAAGGACGGGCTGAGGGTGCTCTGGCGCGAAACGCGAACGGGGATGCTGCTGGGCGGGATGCTGGCGACGGTCGGCTTCATTCGCGCCCTCCTCTGGGGGACCGGCACGCAACTGGCCCTGGTGGTCGCGCTCTCCATGGTGGTGATCGTGATCTGGGCCAATACGGTGGGGTCCTTGCTGCCCATTTTCGCCAAGCGCCTCGGCTTCGATCCCGCCGTGATGTCCGCCCCCTTCATCACGACGCTGGTGGACGCCACCGGCCTGTTCTTCTATTTCTCCATCGCCCGCGTTCTATTGAATCTCTAAGATGAAGCGAGCGATTCCGGGACTGCCCTACCCGGCCAGTTCTTGACCTACTCCGTTAGCGCCCTTCTCTTCCTCCAGCAGCCTCTCCACCTCCTCCCCGTCAAGGGAGAAGATTCGCTTTGCGCGGGGGAGGCTCCACACGACGGTCTTGCCGTACGGCTTCACGAGCAGCCGGGGGTCGCACAGGGCGACGATACCCCGGTCGTTCCGCGTGCGGATGAGACGCCCGAACCCCTGCTTGACGGTGAGGATGGCCTTGGGCAGCGAGTACTCGTTGAACCAGTCCCGCCCGGCCCGCTTGAGCGCATCCGTGGTCGCCTGAACCACCGGGTCATCCGGGTGGGCGAAGGGCATCTTGTCGATGATGACGCAGGAGAGCGCCTGACCCGGCACGTCCACCCCTTCCCAGAAGCTGCTCGTCGCGAAGAGGACCGCATGCGGCGTGGAGCGGAACCACTCCAGCAGCGCGTCGCGGGGCATCTCCTCCTGGCTCTTGCATGGGAACGGGAGGCGGGGCCGCAGGGTCTCCGCCACTTCCCGGAGTGAGCGGTAGGAGGTGAACAGCACGAACGCGCGCCCCTGAGTCTTGTCCAGCAGCTCCTCGATGACGGGGCAGAGCGCCTGATTGTATCCCGGATCGTTGGGCTCCGGCAGGTGGCGCGGGAAGAAGAGGAGCGCCTGTTCCTCGTAGTTGAACGGCGACCCGACGAGGAGCTCATCTACGGGGAGTTCTTCTGCGACCAGCGGTTCCCCCTCACCCCGGCCTTCGGCCACCCCTCTCCCTCTGGGAGAAGGGCCTAAAGGGCCAACTTCCGGGTTTAGCCCCTCTCCCTTTGGGAGAGGGGTGGCCGAAGGCCGGGGTGAGGGGGAACGCCCCAACCCCAGCCGCGCCCGGATGTAGTCGAATTTGCCGTTGACGGCCAGCGTCGCCGAGGTGAGGATCGCCTGCTTCTCCGGCCAGAGCCGCTCCGACAGGATCTCCGAGACGTTGAGGGGGGCGGAGTTCAGCGTGTACACGTCTCTCCGGCGGTCGGTCTCCAGCCAGGTGACGTACCCCTCTTCCTCGGTGGGCAGGTCCGCGAAGTGGAGCCAGCGGCCTTTCAATCCCGCCACCTGGGTCATAAGGGTTTCCTGGTACACCTTCGCCTGGGTCTTGGCCCCCTCCGCCGAGTCGGAGAAGAGCTTGATCTCCTGCGGGTCCATCTCCTTGAGCCACATCGAGAGCTGGGTCAGGGCCTCGGAGTACTCGGCGGCGAGGACGGGCAGGTCGTCCTCCCCCCGCAGGAGCTGGTTGCGCCACCGCTGCTTCTCCACCCATTCGAGGAGATTGTCGTCGGACTTCATCAGTTGATGACGAATGCGAGGGGGGACGGGGCTCGTCCGCCGTTCGATCTTCGTGAGGAGGTTGCGCGAGGACCAGCGCGGGATCTCCACCGCGAACGCGCGCGTCGCCACGTCCTCCAGGTGGTGCGCTTCGTCGAAGATGACGATGTCGTGCGGCGGGAGGACCGCCCCGCCGGTGATGAGGTCCATGAAGTAGAGCGCGTGGTTCGCGACGATGATGTCCGCCTCCTCGCAGGAGCGGCGCGCCTTGCGGAAGCAGCACTTCTCCATCCCCACGCATTTGCCGGAGTGGCACTCTTCGCTCTGGGAGGCGAGCTCTTCGGCCCAGAAACGGGGGTTCACGTTGAAGTCGAGCTTCCCCACGTCCCCTTCCCACTCGTCGTTCAGCCACTTCTCTCGGATCTTCTTGAGGGTCGCGTGGTCGGGGCTGTCGGGCAGGACGAACCGCTCCGCCTCGATCAGCTTGCTGGGGCAGAGATAGTTCCCCCGGCCTTTCGCCATGGCGAACTTGAACGGGCGCGGGAAGACCCGGCGGAGGAAGAGGAGATCTTTTTCCACCAATTGGCTCTGGAGCGCGAGGGTGTGGGTGGAGACGACGACCCGCTTCCCCGAAAGCAGCAGCGGCACGAGGTACGCCATCGTCTTGCCGCAGCCCGTCCCCGCTTCCACCATGAGGTGATGTCGCTCGTTCAGGGCGCTGGCGACCGACTCGGCCATCTCGACCTGCTGGGGCCGGGGCTCGTAGCCGGGCAGGTGCCGGAGCACCCCTTCCAGCGTGGTCCGGAGCACCTGCGGGTCGATGCGAGATGCAGCGGCGGGCGTGGGACGATGATGAGTGAGCGTCATCTCCCTCGGGGTACGGGGGAGCAAGGTTGTGGGTTTATCGTCACTCATGGGGTGGGGTTACAGGCCTCTGAAGCATCGCCAGGGGAACCGGATTCTCTTGCGGGATAAAATAGGGAGCCGAGTATCGGGCTGTACATCCGTTCGATCATTTTCCGCTTCCATGTTATCATCTGAACGCCGGAAAAGAAACATGGGAAGAGGACGAGTCCTCTTCCCATGCTATGGATCGTTGCATTAAGGATGGTGTTCTCGTCTCGGAAGAAATTAAAATGGTGGGTGGGAACGCCCGGCGAATGAATTCGCGGCAACAACAGCACGAAGTCCGCCTTCGCGGACTCTCCTTCCGGCTCTTCTGAAGAGATGATGCCGGGGGTGGAGTCGCCAAAGGGCGACTTCGTGCCTTTTTAGGCGCGGGTTTTAACCGCTGGCCCTTCAGAAATTCACGCCCAACGTAAAAGCCTATCTCACGCCGTAGTTCGGTGCTTCCTTGGTGATGATCACGTCGTGCGGGTGGCTCTCGCGGAGGCTGGCCCCGGTGATCTGCACGAACTGGGTGTTCGTCTTCATCCCTTCGATGTCCCGCGCGCCGCAGTACCCCATGCCGCTCCGCAGCCCGCCGACGAGTTGGTAGATGAGGCTGGCGAGGCTCCCCTTGTACGGCACCCGCCCCTCGATCCCCTCGGGAACGAGCTTGGACGCTTCGACGCCTTCCTGGGCGTACCGGTCGGAGCTGAACCGCCGCTTCATCGCGCCGATGCTCCCCATCCCCCGATACTCCTTGAAGTGCTCGCCCTGGTAGATGACGACCTCGCCGGGGCTTTCTTCCACCCCCGCGAGCAGGCTCCCCAGCATCACGCAGTCGGCCCCGGCGGCGATGGCTTTCGCCAGGTCCCCGGAGTACTGGATCCCGCCGTCGGAGATGACGGGGATGCCGTACTGGCGGGCGGCCTGGGCGCAATCGTGGACGGCGGTGATCTGCGGGACTCCCGCCCCCGCCACCACGCGGGTCGTGCAGATGGAACCAGGACCCACTCCCACTTTCACCGCGTCGGCTCCGGCATCGGCGAGGGCGTGGACCGCTTCGGCGGTCGCGATGTTCCCGGCTACGATGGGAATGTCGTAGCCGCGCTTGATCCGACGGACGGTCTCTACCACGGCGGCGGAGTGCCCGTGCGCCGTGTCCACCACCAGGAGGTCCACTTCGGCTTCCACGAGGGCATGGGCGCGGTCGAGCGCGTCCTTCCCGACCCCCACCGCCGCGCCGACCCGGAGGCGGCCCCGGTGGTCCTTCGTGGCGTTGGGGAACATGATCTTCTTCTGGATATCTTTGACGGTGATGAGGCCCTTGAGCTTGTTGTCCTCGTCCACCACGGGCAATTTTTCGACCTTGTGGTCGCGGAGCAGCTCGCGGGCCTGCTCCAGCGTGGTGCCCACCGGGCAGGTGACGAGATTGTGGCGGGTCATCAGCTCGCCCACTTCGATGTCGGGGTCATCGACGAAGCGGATGTCGCGGTTGGTGAGGATGCCGACGAGGTGGCCCTCTTCGTCGGTGATGGGGACGCCGGAGATGTGATACCGCTGCATCAGGGCCAGCGCCTCGTACAGCCGGGCATGGGATTGAAGCGTCACCGGCTCGACGATCATGCCGGCTTCGGAGCGCTTTACCTTGTCCACTTCCGCCGCCTGATCCTCCACGCTCACGTTGCGGTGGATGATGCCGATACCGCCCTCCCGCGCCAGGGCAATCGCCATGCGGGCTTCGGTGACGGTGTCCATCGCCGCCGAGACGATGGGGATGTTGAGGGTGATGGTCGGGGTGATGCGCGTGCTGGTGCTGACCTCGTTCGGGACGACGCTCGATTCGGCGGGTACCAGGAGGACGTCGTCAAAGGTCAGGCCGATCTTTGCAAACTTATCTTCCATTAGAGTCGCTACCTTCCTCTGGGTGCCGCCGCGAGGCCAGCGCCTGAATGCATAATGAGCCGTCTGTTCCATCGCCCTTAGGGGATCTAAATAACAAAAAGCCCGTAGAATTCTACGGAGCAGACGGGAGATTGAAGATTCAGGGAAGCCGAACTCGGGTCAGGGGGAAATGATTACGTTTATTATAACCGAGGCCCGGTCCGCATACAACAGAATCGCCCCTCTTCTCCCCCTCATACATCTCCCCTGCACCTCCCTTCGATGATCGAGAGTCGGGGGCCCTCACCCCCGGCCCCTCACCCCCTGAGGGGTGAGGGGAGCCGTAGGCTGGTCGGTTCGGTGAAGGCCT
>JAHWJO010000330.1 GCA_019348365.1 Armatimonadota bacterium
CGATCATCGGCACGGGCACGGAAGACTACTTCACTTCCGGCTGGGACACCAACTCCGGCGTCGACTCCGCCCCCTACCACGGCGTGACGATCAAGGACGAGATCAGCACGCGGATCACCACCCCCCGGTGGCACAACGAGGATCCGCTCCCGTTCAAGCGGACGCTCCGGTTCACCATCGAGCATGGCGGGACGAACGACGTGACGGCGGATTACACTTCCGTCGCTTATTGGTACCAGACCCACCCCCGCCCCGCGTTCCCGCCGCTCCCGCGAGACCACATGCCGACCGAACCTGAGCCCGTCCCGAGGATCGCGGGGATGATCGAGGGGGAATCGCTCCTCAGCCGCGCGAAGGCTACGCCTGCCGCCCCGCTCACCGCTCAGTTGATGGATGCATGGGAGGGGGAATGGAGCGGCCTGGGCCAGCTCTGGTGGCGACCCAACCGAATCGGCGAGCAGATGACCTTAAGCTTCAACGCCCCGGAAGCTCGCGAATACGAGTTGGTCGGCTACTTCACCCAGGCCCCCGATTACGGGGACGTGAGGGTGACGGTGAACGGGCGAACGCTCTCGCCGGTCGTTCGGGGGTATGCTCAGAACGTGCGTCCCACGGGGCCGATCTCGTTCGGGCGCATCCCGCTGAATGCCGGATCGAATGCGGTGGTGTTTGAGGTCGTCGGGAAGGACGATCGCTCCACCGGGTACTTGTTCGGCCTCGACGGGTTCGTGCTGCGGCCCTGAGGTGTGGTTTGTGAGTGGGGGGATCGCCCTCACCCCGTCGCTCACCTTCGTTCGCGATGGCCCCTCTCCCAATACTGGGAGAGGGGATCGGGATGCATCACTCTGTAGGAGAGGATACAATCGGTACGGAATTCTCTTTGGCATCTATTCAAATAGATCTGTATAGATTCACGTAGGACCTCCCTCCGAAGAAAGTCATGACCGGAATAGTCACCCCTCTCCCAGAATTGGGAGAGGGGCCGGGGGTGAGGGCGATCCCCCCACTCCCCAAAGGATTCTCCATGACGGTTTTCTCCCTGCTCCTCATGGCTTCTTTCATCATCCTCGCCACGGAGAGTTCCGCCGTGGCTCCCCCCAAACCGCTCCCTCCCCTGCCCTCCCCCCGACAGAAGAAGTGGCAGGAGATGGAGCTGACGCTGTTCGTTCACTTCACCGTCAACACCTTCACCGATAAGGAGTGGGGCGACGGGACCGAAGACCCGAAGATCTTCAACCCGTCGAAGCTCGACGTGAGCCAGTGGGTGAAGGCGGCGAAAGCGGGCGGGTTCAAGCTGGTGATCCTCACGGCCAAGCACCACGACGGCTTCTGCCTCTGGCCCAGTAAAACCACCGAGCACTCCGTCAAGAACAGCCCGTGGAAAAACGGCAAGGGCGACCTCGTGCGGGAGTTCGTGGCGGTGTGCCGCAAGGAGGGAGTCGCCGTCGGGCTCTACCTCTCCCCGTGGGACCGCCACGAGCCGACTTACGGCGACTCCCCCGCCTACAACGCCTTCTACAAGAAGCAGCTCACCGAGCTCCTCACGCAGTACGGCCCCATCGACGAGGTCTGGTTCGACGGGGCGAACGGCGAGGGCCCGAACGGCAAGCGGCAGGAGTACGACTGGCCGGGCTTCTACGATACCATCCGCGCCCATCAGCCGGACGCCCTCATCGCCATCAGCGGGCCGGATGTCCGGTGGGTGGGCAATGAGGAGGGGTTCGCCCGCGAGACGGAGTGGAGCGTACAGGACCCCCACCCGATCTACCACGCCGGGACGAAGGAGAAAGTCTGGTGGCCCGCCGAGTGCGACGTCTCCATCCGTCCGGGCTGGTTCTGGCACCCGTCGGAGGACGAGAAGGTCCGCACCTCGGACAACCTGGTGGACCTGTACTTTAAATCGGTGGGCCGGAACAGCCTGCTGCTGCTCAATGTCCCGCCCACGAACGAGGGCCTCTTCCACGGAACCGACGTACAGCGGCTGAAAGAATTCAAGACGAAGCTGGATGCAATCTTCAAGGATGATCTGGCGAAGGGCAAGCCCGCGACCGCCAGCCACACGCGCGGGAACGACCGGCGGTTCGGGCCGGCTCAAACCCTCGACGGCAAGGCCAATACCTACTGGACGACGGAGGACGGGATCACCTCCGCGTGGCTGGAGGTGGATCTGGGCCAGCCGACCCGCTTCAACGTCGCCGGGATCCAAGAGGCGATTGAGCTGGGCCAGCGGGTGACGGCGTATCGCCTCGACCATTGGGACGGGGACGAGTGGAAGACGTTCGCGAAGGGCACGACCGTCGGGCGGAAGAAGCTCGACCGGTTCGAGCCGGTCACAACGCAGCGGGTCCGGCTGGTCATCGAGGATGCCCGCGCCTGCCCCGCGATCCGCTCGTTCGGCCTCTGGAACAGTGAACAGGCAGTAGGCAGTAGGCAGTAATAGTTTTTACCTCGCCCCTCTCCCGGAGAACAGTTCCAGGTTCAAGGCTGCCCTCGCCCCGGCGCTGGTCAACCACCCTTTTCCGACCGATACGGCGTTTCGCTCCGAAAGGCATCGAAGAAGAAAAGGTTCCTCCGCGATTCCGGTCGAATCCTGAGAAGAGAACTCTTCAATGTTGACCTGAAGGACAGGGATAGGATGGAACCATGATCTTCAAGCATATCCTCAGCGCACTCGCCATGGGCGCGTGCCTCACCGGCGGGATCGGCTCCGGCGCGCCGGCTTCCGCCCAGGCCCCAGCGAGCGAGAGGGGATTCGTCTCCCTCTGGAACGGCAGAGACTTCTCGGGCTGGCGCAAGGTGGGGGGCGGGGCCACCTACCGCATCGAGGGGAACAATATCGTCGGGGAGGTCGGGCCGGGGGCGAACACCTTCCTCCGTACCGACAAGACGTACGGCGACTTCATTCTCAAGCTGGACCTGAAGCTCGACGTGCCGGGCAACTCCGGGATCCAGTACCGCAGCCACCAGCGGGACGGAAACGGGCGCGTCTACGGCTACCAGGCCGAGGTCGATCCCTCCGAGCGCGCATGGTCCGGCGGCATTTACGACGAGGGGCGGCGCGGTTGGCTCTTCCCCCTCGCGGGCCGACCGGAGGCGCAGAAAGCCTTCAAAGTGGATGATTGGAACGAGTACGTCATCAAAGCGGTCGGGCCGCACCACCAGGTCTGGGTGAACGGGATCAAGACGGCGGACCTCATCGATCCGATGGACATGGAGGGGTTCATCGCGCTCCAGGTCCATTCCGACAAGCAGGGCAAGATCCGCTGGAGGAACATCCGCCTTCAGGATCTGGGGCGGAGCGAGTGGAAGCCCCTCTGGAACGGCAGGAGCTTCAACGGCTGGGAGAAGATCGGCGGCGGGGACTGGAAGATCGAGGACGGCGTGATCCATGGCACCTCCGCCCGGAGCGAGCCGCGCCACGGCCATCTTATCACCCGGAAGCAGTACGGCGACTTCGCGGTGCGGCTGAAGTACAAAGCGAACCGGGGGAACAGCGGCCTCTACTTCCGCGTGGACAAGAGCGGCGACGCCGGAGTGAGCGGCTTCCAGGCGGAGATCGACCCGGAGAAGGACGCGGGCGGCCTCTACGAGACCGGCGGGCGCGCCTGGGTGGTCCAGCCCAAACCCGAAGACGTGAAGAAATGGTATAAGCCCAACGACTGGAACGAGATGACCGTGACCGCCTTGGGGCCGAGGGTCGTCGTGCATGTCAACGGCCAGAAGACGGCGGAGCTGCTGAACGATCCGGGCCGCCGGAGGGGGCACATCGCGCTCCAGCTCCACGGCGGGCAGGACATGGACGTGCAGTTCAAAGACATTGAGATCATGGAGCTGAACCCGAAGAAATAGAGGTGGGAGTCGGGGGGTGAATGGGACACGGATCTCGCTGCGCTCGATACACGGAAACTACAGGAAACCCCGGATGCCCCATGAATGGAACCACAGATGAACACGGATGAAAACAGATAAAGCTTTATGAAACCGCAGATGATCGCAGATACACACAGATGAGTGGGTACGCAATTTCTATCTGCGTGTATCTGCGATTTTAGCCTCGGTCGAATCGGCTGATGTTCACGAACCGGGCGTATTCCGGCTGGAACCCGAGCCGCACCGTTCCCACCGGCCCGTTCCGGTGCTTCGCGATGATGATCTCCGCCTCTTCCGTCGGCACTTCGCCGAGGCGACGGTCGTTTGCCACGATTAGATACGCTCCTGCCAGTGCCTCGGATCGCGGTGGCTGTGGAAGATGGAGAGGACGACGATCCGTTCGGCCTCCACTCGATAGAGCACCCCGTAAGGAAAACGACGAGTCAGCCCGCGCCGAACCTCTCGATAGATCCGGGCGTAACTCTCCGGGTTTTGCCGAATCCGATCAAGAACGTCTCGAACGGCAGAGAGGAACGCTTCACCCAGGCCGGAACTCTGCCGTTCATACCAGTCGTAAGCCTCGTCCATTTCGTCTTGAGCTTCCGGATGAAAGACGACCGGACGGCTCAACGAGGGCGTCTCACATGGGCCTGAACGTCCTCCCAGCTGACCACGTTATCCGGTTGGGCTTCCAGATCCGCCAGCCGCCGGTCCAGTTCCGTTTTTTGCGCGTCCGTCAGCTCCGGCTCCCATCCCGACTCTACCATACTGTCCCAAACCGCTTCCATCAGCCGGAGACGTTCTTCCACGGGCCAGGAGTCCACTTCACGCAGAACGGCCATCCTATCCATGCGTTTCACCTCCTCCACTCGGCATTATATCATCTAAAACCGGCTGGAGGTCTCCGCGGCTCTGCGTCTCTGCGGTGAACTCCCTGATCGGACTACTCGTAGTCCCGGTCGAAGCGGCTGATGTTCACGAACCGAGCGTACTCCGGCTGGAACCCGAGCCGCACCGTTCCCACCGGCCCGTTCCGGTGCTTCGCGATGATGATCTCCGCCTCTTCCGTCGGCACCTCGCCGGGGCGGCGGTCGTTCAACTGCTCCTCCATCCCCTCCTCGTCCTCGCTCGCCCCCCGGTCGTAATACTTGGGCCGGTGGATGAACGCCACCAGGTCCGCTTCCGCCTCGATGGCGCCCGACTCCCGTAGGTCACTGAGGATGGGCCGCTTGTCCTCGCGCTTCTCCACCGCGCGGGAGAGCTGCGAAAGCGAGATCACCGGCACGTTGAACTCCTTCGCCATCGCCTTGAGCGCCCGCGCGATGACGGAGAGCTCCTGGTTCCGGTTCTCGGCCCGCCCGTGGCTGCTGATGAGCTGCATGTAGTCCACCACCACCAGCGAGAGCCCGTGCTCCGCCGCCAGCCGCCGGCACTTGCTGCGCATCTGCATCACCGTGATGTCGCTGCTGTCGTCGATGTAGATCGGCAGCTCGGAGAGCCGTCCCATCGCGTCGCTGATCTTCTCCCAGTCACCATCGCGCGTGAACCCCGTCCGCAGCCGGTGGCTGGAGACCGCCGCCTCCGAGCAGAGCATCCGGGTCGCGAGCTGCTCCTTGCTCATCTCCAGGCTGAAGATCGCCACGGTCGAGAATTTCTGGTCGGGCTTGTAGAAACGCGCGGCATTCACCGCGACGGAGAGGCAGAAGGCGGTCTTCCCCATGCTCGGGCGAGCCGCCACGATCACCAAATCAGAGGGCTGGAAGCCGGAGGTCTGGAAGTTCAGGTCCTCAAAACCGG
>JAHWJO010000331.1 GCA_019348365.1 Armatimonadota bacterium
GTCTCCCCCCCCGGCGAAAGCCCCGAGAGTGACTACACCCACACGCGGGAGCAACGCCTTCCGTCCCCGCAGGGCGAACTCCCGAACGAAAGTTAACAGCCCTGATCCTCTTTCCCACTGACGACCCCGCAAAGGGGGGCGGGTCCCCTCTTCAGCAGCATTGAATCTGCATCACCGGGCCGACTTTTCAAACGTCAGGGCGGCGGAGTTCAGGCAATAACGCAGGCCCGTCGGCTTCGGCCCGTCATCGAAGACGTGCCCCAGGTGCCCCCCGCACCGGCGGCACAACACCTCCGTGCGGGCCATCCAGAGGCTATGGTCGGCGCGGGTCACGACGCTGTCGTTCCGCAGCGGCTCCCAAAAGCTCGGCCAGCCCGTGCCGGAATCGAACTTGGCGGCGGAGCTGAACAGTTCCAGGCCGCAGCCCGCGCACTTGTAAATCCCCGTCTCGTGCGTCTTCAAGAGCGCTCCGGTGAACGGCAGCTCCGTCCCCGCCTGCCGCAGGATGCGGTACTGCTGCGGGGTCAACCGGCGGCGCCACTCCGCGTCGGACTTGTGGACCTCCCAGTCCTCGGCACGGGTGGAGGAGACCTCCGCGTGCGCCGCCCGCTGCGAGGGCTGGAACGACGCCCGCGCGCCGGGGCGGAAGAGAAACCCCAGGATCATCAGTCCCGCCCCGGCGAACAGCAGGGCGGCGGTTCGGAGGCGGCGGCGGTTCTTGGCGCGAAACATCGGCGGTGAGTCCTTCCCGGTCGGGGGGCGGGTGGCGGTCTCGCCGTTCGCCCCGTTCACTTAACGGGACCACCGACCCGCTCGCGCTGTTCCGCCGAATCGCGCGGTTCCGACAAATCTTCTGCGAGACGGGGGGACTCGGTATCACCGGACTCTGGCGGGACCGTCCGGCATCGCTCGTCGCGGAGTTTCAGGAGCGAGAGCAGGTGCAGCAGCAGCGCAAGAGGCACCAGGAACGCCGGCAGCCAGACGTAGGGGAACCGCACCAGGAGCATGTTCGGCGGGTCGGTGACGAACACGCGGAACGGCGTCGGGGTGCTGAGGATCCCGTGGGCGGCCACGTTGACGAGCAGCCCGATCCCCATGATGTTCCAGAGCAGCAGCGCCCCCCGCGCCCCTTTCCCGCGCCGGTGCGCGAGCCATGCCATCACCGGGGCCGTCAGGCCCACCAGGATGTCGAAGTTGCGACCGTGGAAAGTCATCAGCGCCGCCAGCCCGCCATGGACGTAGAGCAGCCACAGCGCGATCTCCACGAAGAACCGGAACGACTGCGCCCCGACGATCCAGGACTGCGGAAGCCCGCGAAGCCACCGCCGCCCGGTCCCGCGACTGAGTGCAACGGACAATGCGATCACGCCGATCAGCGCGGGCAGCAGGACAAGGGCGAACCGGGGCGGCACGGCGGAGAAGTCCGACAGCGCCCCCCTCCATGCAAGGAAGCCGGAGTAGGCCAGCCACCCCGTCAGCACGAGCGCCGTGATCCCCACGGCTCGGGACGGGGGCGATGGGGGCAGACTCGCCGTTTGCACGGCGCGGCGCACCGCCACCAGAATCCCCGCGACCATCGCCGCCGTGATCGCCGCAAACAAGAGGGGCACATACCCGGGCACGTTCATCCTCGATCTGATCCTTTCCGGTTCCGCCGCCGGGAGCCTGAGCGATTCGCTCAACGGCATGGTGAAGATTGTCATCTCCCTTACGAGCGGGCGGGACGGGCTCTAACAAGGAGATCGGAATAGGAGGAGGCGAGAGAGTCGGAAGGCTAAAAAGCCGTCCTCAGCTCCTGCACCCGGCCCGTCTCCGCCGACTGCCGCGCCCGCTCGATGATCTCCACCACATGGCGCGCCTGCTCGCCAGTGGCGCGCGGAGGCCGGTCTTCGAGGATAGCGTCCGCGAGGTCCATGATATCGGCGTAAACGTGGGGCTCCTCGATTTGGAGGTGCTCGCCCCGGAGATACGGCTGGTCCGAGAGCGTGGCCGTCTCGGTGCGAGGCTCTCGGCCATGCACCCGGAAGCCCACGGGGTAGCCGCTGTTCGGCTCCACGTCGTACAGCTCCAGCGTCCCCGCCGCGCCGAACAGCTCGAAGCCGCCCCACGGGAACCGCGCGCTCCCCCGGCAGTCCGCTCCCACCGCCGTCGCCATCGCCCCCGACGCGAACTCCATCAGGACCGCGTTGTTGTCCGGCACTTCGATGGAGATCGACTGGCCGCGCCACTCCCGTTCGGGCCGCCGCGTGTTCGCCAGGGCCGTCACCCGCCGCACCGGCCCCAGCACGCTCGTGATGAGTTGCAGCGCGTACACCGTCACGTCCGGCAGCGGTCCCGCGCCTTTCCGGTAGTACCAGCCGGGGTCGATGGCGCGGAGCGTCCCTTCCCCCTGGCGGATCCCCTCGTGTTCGTGCCCGAACCCCATCGTGTAGGTGTAGGCGAGGTACGCCGCCCCGAGGTCATGCTGCGCCGCCTCGCGGAGCCGCGCGGTCATGGGGAACAGCTCGTAGCCGGGCGCGGCGGCGAGCTTCACCCCCATGCGATCGCGCGCGGCGAGCAGCTCGTCGGCCTCGTCGGTCGTCACGGTCATCGCCTTCTGGACGTAGACGTGCTTGCCGGCTTCGATAGCGGCTTTCGCATGCGCGTAGTGGAGCATGATCGGCGAGACGACGAGCACGAGGTCGAGGTCCGCCCCGTCGAGCATCGCGTGAAGATCGTCGAAGTGGCGGGGGATGCCCCACTGCTCCGCACTCGCCCGCGCGCGGTCCGCCACCGCATCCGTCACGGCGACGAGCTCGATCTTCTCTTTCGCGTCCGGCTGGGCGAGGTGGGGGAGGATGCCCCGCTGCGACAGGCTCCCGCAGCCCACCAGCCCCGCTTTCAAAGGTCGATTCATCGGTTCCGCCTTCTAAAAATCCGGCAGTGGTTCAAAGTGGGATAAGGGTACAATACGGGAGTAATCGATCCGTTGACGGATTCAGCTCCCCTCCCCGACACGGGGAGGGGCTGGGGGAGAGGTCGCCCCCTCCCGCAAGCCGAGAGCCACCTGCCCCTCGAATCCCCTCCCTAAAGTCCGTCGATACGTCTCCCGGCTAAGGGACTACCCGCGCTGAGAGACCTCAGGGGAGGAGCGGCGGCGGAGCGCGCCCGGATAGAGGCGGGCGAGTTCAATCGCGCCGTCGGCGAGCATCTCTCCGGCCTCGTGCGCCAGGTTGCTGCCCCAGCTGAAGGTTGTCTCGTACCCGCCGCGAGCGAAGGCTTCCCGGTGCGGCACGTACCCCACGTAGCCGTTCGCAAAGCCGACGATGAGGGCGCGCCGAGGCGCGCTCTGCTCCTTCACCCGCAACCCCAACTGCACGAATAGCTCCGCCGGGACGCTCACGAACGAGAACTCGTCAAGGGAGAAGGCCTGCACCTCCGCCGGTTGATGCCCCTCCCGCCGAATCCGCTCCACCAGCTCCGGCATCGCGCGGTCGTAGATGGCCGGATCGATGAACCGCTGCGCGCCGGGCGTCGTGCCCCGGATCTCCGCATCCGTGATCGCCCGGAACGGCAGCGGCAGGGTGCAGGTACGCGCGCCGATCTCCACCGCTTCCCGCCACTTCGCGATTGAGATCGCCCGGAACGCATCGTCGGCGAGCGCCTTCCCCATCTCCTCGGGCGAGGGATCCCGGACCGAAAGCGGATCGCCGGAGCTGAGGTTTCCGGCGGCCCCGTTCAGGAAGAGGGTGACGGGGCAGTTCCGCGCCTTCATCTCGCGGGCGAGCGCGCCGGGAAATCCCCCCGACAGGAGCGTGTCGCCGCCGTGGTGGGTCGGGTGGCACGCGAAGTTGACGAGCGCGCCCAGCAGCTTCCCGTCCCGGTCCCGCGCCGCCAGGACGGCCACCTCCGGGTCGATGGGGCCTTCCACGTAGAGGGCGTCGGGGCGGCCGTACCCGGTATGGGTCTGCACCGTCCCGTCCCGCATGACCATCCGCCGGTTGTGGGAGAGATGCCACTGGTGGACCGAAGCGATGCCGACCTGCGCGTACGTGAGGCTCGCCAGCGCCTCCCCGAACATCGCGACGGCCTTCTCGATCATGCTTTCGACGTAAGCGGCGTCTCGGGGGACCTCGCCCAGGGGCATGACGGCGGGACCGGCGTGGTTGTGGGTCGCCGCGACCATCACGGCCTCACCGGGGAAGCCGTATCGCTCCTCGATGCGGCGGCGGAGATCGGAAACGTCCTCCCACTGGATGCAGAGGAGGTCGAGTTGGACGAACGCCAGCGACGACTCCGGCGTTTCCAGGACGGCGGCCCGCGCGAAGATCGGGTCGAGCGCCCGGTCGATGACGATCTCCTTGATCCAGCCCAGCTTCATTGTCCCCGGCGGCGGGGAGATGTCCGCTTCCGCAAACCCGGTCTTGATCGGCATGATGCCCCTCCCTTTCCGGAGTCCGGTTCCGAATTATGCCATAACAGATGAGACTTGGGAACACACAGCGGAAGGACCTCTCTTCCCTAAACATGGGAACCGGATAAACCGTTCGTCGGTGGATCGGCTCCTTAGAGATGCAGCAATCATCAACAGATGCAAGCGATTCCTTCAGGTCGGAACGTCAGGGAGATGCGATGAACGAGATCGCGGCGCTGGTGGAGCGGGCGCGAGGCGGAGACCTTCCCGCCTTCGATGAGATCGTGCGACGGTTTCAGGACATGGCGGTGGGGTACGCCTACGCCGCCGTGCGTGACCCCCACGATGCCGAGGACGTGGCGCAGGAGGCGTTCCTTGCCGCCTACCGCGAGATCGCGAAGCTCGATGACCCCGCCGCCTTCCCCGCGTGGTTCCGCACGGTCCTCCGGACGCAGTGCAGCCGCCATACCCGCAAGCATCGCCCTCCCCTTCTTCCCCTCGATTCTGTCATGGGACGGGCTTGTACGAACCCCGGCCCGCAAGCGGTCGCCGAGGCGGGGGAGGTACAGGCGGAAGTCCGGTCCGCCATCGACGCGCTGCCCGACCCGGAGCGGGAAGTCACGGTCCTCTACTACATGGGAGGCCACGCCCTGAAGGAGATCGGGGCCTTCATGGACCTGCCGGTCACGACGGTGAAGAATCGCCTGCACGCCGCCCGGAAACGCTTGAGAGAAAGGCTGGTTCACATGGTCGAAGAGAACCTGAGAGAGCAGCGCCCCTCGCGGGACGGACGCTTCGCTGCCGAAGCGCTCGCGAAGATCGTCGAGGAGTTCCGCCGCCAGCGCAAAGAAGACCCGCTCCGCGCGGATCGCACCCTCCTGGCGCGGGGGCGGGAGCAACTGGAGGAGCAACTGTCGCAGGAGCCGATGGAGCCGGAGTGGGTGCGCGCTGCGTGGGGTCTGCTCCATGAGACGGGAGAGCCCGAGGCGCTCGCGGATCTTATGGCGCGGTACCGGTCCCGGACCCTCCCGTCGGAAGAGGAGGCGTGGGCGCGGTGGCACGAGGCGAACCTCCTCGCCGGGGCGGGAAAGAGCGAGAAGATGATCGCGCTGCACCGCGACCTCTACCGCTGGGCGCGCGAGCGGCCCCCCGGCCAGCCGCTCCGGATTACCCCCGACTCCCCGTTCCACCCGCTCGACGCTGCCGCCCCGGATTCGGAGGCCATGCCGCCGGAAAGCCTCTTCCTCTGGGTCATGGGCAACGGCACGATGG
>JAHWJO010000332.1 GCA_019348365.1 Armatimonadota bacterium
TCCGCGCTGGCCCGGATCTTCAACCATTTCCAGGAATTCGGCTTCCGTCCCACGCACGAGCTGAAGGAGATGATCGACAGCGCGGTCCGCCGCGAGAGTCCCGCGTTGCAGCCCGCCGCCCTCTCCTCCCTTCTGATCGACCTGTTGAGCGGGGAGAACGCGGCCCCGGCGGTCCGGCTGATGGAGGAGCTGGGGATCCTGGAGATCGCGCTGCCGGAACTGGATGCCAGCCGCACCCTGATTCCCCTCAACATCGTTCACAAGTACACCGTGGGCGAGCACAGCCTGCGCGCGCTGGAGGCGCTGGAAGAGCTTCCTTATACCGCCGATCCGGACCTGGGGGAGCTTCGCCGGGTGTTCACCCTGATCCAGCGGCCTGAAATCCTGCGGCTGGCCCTTCTGCTCCACGATGTCGGGAAGGCATCCCCGGAAAAGAACCATGCTGTGACCGGGTCGAATTGCGCCCGCGATGCGGCGGAGCGGCTGGGTTTGAGCGTGCAGTCCCGTGAGATGCTCGAATCTCTGGTGCTGCACCACCAGCTCATGTCGGAGACGGCCCAGCTTCGCGACCTCACTCTCGATCAGACGGTGCGGGATTTCTGCGCCGTAGTGAGCGATGTGGAGCAGCTGCGGCTCCTCTACCTGCTCACCTACGCCGATATGCGAGCGACCGGCCCCGGCGTCTGGACGGCGGTAGCGGCGCGATTCATGGAAGACCTGTACCACCGGGCCGAGGCCGCCCTGCTGCACGGCCCCCCCGATACCTCCGGCGACCCCGACCTGATCAACTACCGTCGGCGGATGCGGCGGGAGCTGTCGCTGCACAACCTGCCGATGGAGGAGGTCGAGGCCCACTGCGCCCTCATGCCCGCCAGCTACCTGCTCAACACCCCCCTCGAAGATATTGCTTCGCACGTACGCGCGGTGGACCGCCTCAAGAACGAAGGCCCCGTCGTCGACTTCTTTCCGGGAACCGGCGGGCAGGTGACGGTGATGACCATCTACGCCTACGACGACCCGAAGCCGGGTCTCCTGAACAAGATCGCCGCCGTCCTCTTCGCCAGCGACGTGGAAGTCCATTCCGCGCAGGTCTACACCCGCCAGGGGGAGCCGCAGGTCGCCATCGACACCCTCTGGACGATGTATCACGACGCGGAGCTGCCCCCCATCAAGCGCCGGGACCTGGAGAAGGACCTCTCGGCGGTCATCAACGACGAGGTTTCGCCGGAAGAGCTATTGAAGAAGCGCGGCAAGCGCATCCCCGCGACGATCATCCCCCGGATCGAGATCCGCAACGACCTCTCCGAGCGTCATTCGGTGGTGGAAGTGGACGCCGCCGACACGCGGGGGCTGCTCCTGCGGGTGACGCGCGCGATGAAGGAACTGGAGTGGGACATCCACAGCGCCAGGGTGAGCACGCTGGACGGGGAGGCGCGGGATGCCTTCTACGTGACGGACGCGGAGGGACGGAAGCTTCCCGAAGACGCCATGCCGCTGATCCTGCGGATCCTCCAGGATGCCGCCCAGGACAGCACCGATGCCCGGAAGTAAGCGTTAGAGGTAAAGAGCGGCCATGGCCTTCACTTCCTCGGCCATGCGCGCCCGCAGCTCCGGCCCGCCCAGCACTTCGGCGTACCGCTGCCAGCCCAGCAGCTCCCGCACGATCCCTTCCACCCCGCGCACCTCTCCCCGCATCACGAGTGTTCCGTCTTCCCCCTCATCGAATTCCGCGCGGAACCCCCAGCGCCGTTCCCGCGCGTAGGCCGCCACCTGGGGGTGAAACCGAACCTCCACCCGCACCGGCTCGCCGCCACGAAGCCCCCCGATCACACCTTCGTCGCTCTCGTCCCACGGGCGGGGGTCGAAACGCTCCCCCGTCTTCTCCACGTCCGAGATCCGGTCGAGGGCAAAGGTGCGGACCTCCCGGCGCTTGTGGCACCAGGCCTGGAGATCGTAGTACCGCCCGTCCCGCCGGTCGAGGCGGTACGGGTCCACCCGGCGGCGTTCACGGGTGTGGCTGCTCCGGCTGTCGTAGGTCATCTCCACGGTCTCATGGAGGCTGACCGCTTCGAGGAGGAGGCCGAGGGGGGCGTGGGAGTAGTCGCGGGCGGCGCTCCCCCGGTCCGTCAATCCCATGGAGACGGATTCGAGCAGGGCGCGGAGGGCGGGGGTGAGGCCGGAGGTCGCTTTTTGCAAGGCGTCGGCGATCTCATTCCGGAAAGGGAGCGCGGAGGGGGAGTCGGTGAGGAAGCCCCGCGCCAGCGCCAGGGCCATCGCATCGGTCGCGGTCATCTGCACGAGGGGATAGTTCCACCCCCGTTCCGAGAGGAGGTACGTGCGGGCGGCGGGGTCGTAATCCAGCGGGATATGGGCGTCTTGAAGGCACTGGATATCCCGCTGGATCGTCTTCGAGGTGCAGGCGCAGGCGTCCGCCAGTTGCTCGCGGCCCACGCGCTCTCCCGGCCGCCGGGATGCGACGAGAGTGACGATCTTGAACAGCCGCGCCGCGCGCGCGGGGGCGTCCGAATTGTAGTACGCCATCACATCCCCTCTCTGAGCCGGACCCGCAGAGGCCATGTAGTCGAGAGTACGAGAGCCTGCCAGCGAAGTACGCGTTGGGCTGAAGCAGGAGCAATTATGCCGGGAGCGGCAGGGGATGGCAAGCTCCTGGGGAGAGGGGGCACTTCTGAATGCCTGAAGCCCTGCCTGGCCCCTCAACCCCTCGCCAATTCCTCGAAATCGTTGATGTCCCGCCGGATCACGTCGAGGCTGGAGCGCCAGAACGCCACCGAGCGGATGTCCACCCCGAACCGCCCCGCCAGGGTCGCCGCGTCCGCCAGCCCGGTGCTCGAAAGGAACTCGTCGTACTGCCCCCGGAACGAGTCGGGGTCCTCCTGGTACCGGGCGTACAGGCCGAGGCCGAACAGCAGCCCGAAGGTGTAGGGGTAGTTGTAGAACGTGGGGCCGTAATAGTGGCCCTTCACCGCCCACATGTACGGGTGGAGGGGGTCGAGGCGGTTGCCGTAGGTCTCCCGCTGGGCGGAGCGCATGAGCTCATTGAATTCCGTGATCGTCAGGTCCCGCTCCGCCCGCTTCTCGAAGACGCCCTTCTCAAAAAGGAACCGGGAGTGGATGTCCACCACCACCTGAAGGTTCCGGTCGAGGGTGGTGTCGAGCAGGGCGAGGCGCTCCTGACGGTCCGCCCGGATCATAGCGGCATCGAACGCCAGGGTCTCGCAGAAGATGCTCGCGGTCTCGGCGAGGGTGGAAGGGGTGCGGCTTTGCATGGGCGCGCGGTCTTTCAGGTTCAGGTTGTGATAGGCGTGGCCCAGCTCGTGCGCGAGGGTGCTGACGCTGGTGAACGAGCCGTCGTAGTTCATCATGATCCGCGATTCGCCGGGCCGGATACCCGAGCAGTACGCGCCCCCCTCCTTGCCCACATGCGGCGGCGCGTCGATCCACCGCTCCCGGAACGAGCGGTCGGCGAACTCCGCCATCCGCCCGGAGTACCGCCCGAAGTTCTCCCGGATGAACCCTTCCGCCTCGTCCCAGCCCCAGACTTTTTTCACCTCTCCCATCGGCGCGTTGATGTCGTACCAGGCGAGGCGGTCGAGGCCCAGCGCCCGCGCCTTCGCGTCCATGTACCGCCGGAAATCGGGGAACGATTCGACGCAGGCGGCGTGCATGGCATCGAGCGTCTCCCGGTCCATCCCGTTGTTGAAGAGGGTGGGCTCCACGTCGTCGGCGTAGCCCCGCTTCACACGGAGGGTCCGCTGGAATCCCTTCACGCCGTTGAGCGCGGCGGCGAGCGGCACCGTCACCGTCTCCCAGGCATTCAATTCCGCCTCGAACGCCGCCTTCCGCACCGTACGGTCCCGATGGTGGGCCAGCGCGCGCACCGCGCTGATCGGAAGCGTCTTCTCCTCCCCTTCCAGGGAGACGGAAGCGGTGAGGAGCGCCGTCATGTTCCCGTGCAGCCGCACCCAGCCGTTGACGGACGCGGGCCGCAGCTCCGCCACCAGCGCCTCTTCGGCCTCGGAGAGCTGATGCCTCGCCTGCTCCTGCGCCCGCCGGAGGGGGTATGCGTGCGCCCGCGCCACTTCGGACCGCTCCAGCAGCGCCTCGATGTCGGTGGTCCCGACCCAGGCGGTGTACCGGGTGAGGAGCTGATCGAGCAGCACCGAACGGTTTTCCAGCAGGGACATCCGGCTCTGGGCGGTCTCGTTCGCAGCGTCGGTGGTGACGTGGCAGTTCACGTAAGATCCGAGCGTCCTCATCCGCTGCAGCAGGCCGTTCAGCCGCCGGGTGATCTCCTCATACGCGTGGAGGAGGGGAGGATCGACGGAGGCCGTCTCGCGTCGGCGGATCTGATGCGCGTCAAAATCCGCCGCCAGCGCGTCGATCTCTCCCAGCGCGGCCTCGAACGCCGCCTGGTATTCCGGGGATTCCAGGGAAGGGAAGATGGTGGACATTTCCCAATGGGGCAGGGGGGCTTCACTTTGCATGTACAGGCGCTCCTCAATACGGGCGAAGGGAAATGGGAAATTATGGAAATATGGGAAATTTTAGAGCCTCTCCGAAAAGTGTAGCGCCCGCGTCTCGCGGGCGTGCCGCCGGGACGGCGGCACTACGAGGGGCCGTCCGAACAACAGAGATACAGCCGAGGGAGTCCCAAGATTGCAGGATTTTTCGGAGAGGCTCTTAGGATTCTTTGTGCTACCGGACCGGATCCTCGTGGGAATGAAAGCGCGTCAGGATCACGCGCGATGGTACACGATAATGTGTGATGGAACAGGAGCCGATGATCTCCCCGTAGCCCCTGAGAATAACACAACGCGTGACTGCCGCCTTTTCAGCCTTCCGATTCGTCGAGCGCGTCCCGCGTGTCGCGCCCGTAGCGAAGGTACAGCTCGCCGCCGTCTTCCGCCACGGAACGGAGGCTGAACCGGGGCAGGGCGCCGTACGGGAACGCCGGGCCTTCGATCAGGGTGGGGGTGTCGGTCCCGGACTTCACCATCGGGGCAAGAGTGACGAAAAGCTCGTCCACGCAATGAGCCGCCAGACATGCATGGGTGAGGGTCGGCCCTCCTTCCACCAGCAGGTACCGGATCCCATGCTCCTGCCGGAGCCGGGAGACAGCGGCTCTCAGGTCCACCGCCTGGAATCCGGCGGCGAGGATCTCCGTCCGGGCCGTAAGCGCTTCGGGCAGGCGAGGGGCGTTCAATTCGCTGGTGACCACCATCGCGCCGGGACGCCCGAACATCCGGGCCTCCGGGTCGAGAGCGCCGGAATTCGTGACGACGAGGTAGCGGGGTTCTTCGGGACGGCCCTCGGCCATGCGGCGGCGACGAAGGTCTTCGTACCGGATCTGGAGGACGGGATTTTCCGCCCGCAGCGTCCCCGCCCCGATCATCACCGCGTCGGCGCGGGCGCGCAGCTCCGCCATCCCCCGGCGGTCGCCCTCGCTGCCGGAAAGGAGGTAGCCCCCCTTCGGGTTGCCCGTGACCACCTTCCCGTCGAGGGTCATCGCCATGTTGACGTAGACGTAGGGACGCTCCCCGGTCGGTTCGGGGAACGCCACGTCGTAATAGGGGGAGTCGTGGGAGAGGGGTCCGGCAGACTGGGGCGGGAAGATTCGTCTCATGGTTTCGGCTGGGCGGCAG
>JAHWJO010000333.1 GCA_019348365.1 Armatimonadota bacterium
TCCTCGTCGTCGAGTTCTACGTCCTCGTCCGCCAGCCGCGGGTCGGCCGCCGCCAGGACGCGGGGGCAGGGGTGGGGGAACCGGGGGGGTTGGTCGTCCGCCCGGTTTTTCCACCTGTTCTGCTCGGTTTTGGACTGGCCTTATAAGTGGACAGGGACCTGTTTGCGACCGTCCGGCGTGCTGGTCGCCAGGAGGGTCATGGTGCGCTGGATACTGGTCCCGAGCCGGGAAGAGTCTTTCGGGGGTCCGGGGGTGGGGAAGGGGGGCTTCTCCGCCGCTCCGGAAGGGACGGAGCAGAATAAGCCGGAAAGTGAGAAGGACATGAGGGTTACAAGGGCTGAACGGGCGAGCGATGAGGGCATATCTCTAATTCTCCTTTACCCGTTCAGACAACGCAGCGGGGGGAGGGGTTTCGGTAGATCATTCGGGCCGGGGGCCTTCACTGCTTCGGTAGTGGATCTGATAGGAAGGGAGTTCTGGGTGGGAGGGAGGGGGGATCTCTCCCCCGGCCCCCCCGACGCGGGGAGGGGAGCCGAATTCCGTCATGGATCGATTCCTCCCTCCTTTGATCCCTCTACTCTATCTGTACTCCTGACACTGCTTCAAGGATGAGGGCGGTTCACCCATGCTGCAAGTTGGCTTTCAGGCTTTGGCGATTTTTTGGAAGACTCTCGTGGCTTCGGGACCCCATTCCCATCCGATGGCCTTGACGTACGCCCATTCCGCGATTCGGGCAGGGTCCAGACCGATGCAGGAGGCAAAACGGTCGATCTTCCCCCGGAGCGCCGAGACCGGATCGCCCGTCCGAACGGCGGCATCGTACCGGTTGATCAGCCACTGCGCGAGGTCGTAGGCGGGGTCCCCCACGAGCGGCTTCGGGTCGATGACGAGCCAGGGTTCCCGCTGTGACGCCAGGGCATTGCCGGGGTTAAAATCACCGTGCAGGAAGACTCGCTGCGATGCGCTTGCGGCGAGCTCCCGCCCCCGTTCGAGGACCGAAGCGGCTTCTTCGATGGAAACCCCCCCGAAGGCGGCGAGCTGCGGGAGGTCCTCGATCCATTCTTCGACGAGGTCCGCCAGCGTGAGGAATGGCGCTTCCGGGGGCGGCTCACGCCAGAGGCGCGGCAGGATTCCGGCGGCGACAGCGTCCCCCGCCGCCTCGTCGAGCGACCAGAGATCGTTGCCCGGAACGCACCGTTCCAGGAGCAGCGAGAAGCCGTCGTCGGAAGCGCGCAGGAGACGCGCTGCGCCCTGCCCGTTCATGAAACGGAGGGCGTCCGCCTCATAGCGCGCCTCGTCGTGGGGGATGCCGATCTTCAGGACCGCTTCACCGCCCCCCTCCAGCGTCACCGGAGCGACCCACGACACGCACCCGCCGTGATCGAACGCGGGGCCGACGCACAATCCCCATTCGCGTTCGAGTTCGGCCACCCGACCGGGCAGCCGGCGCAGCCATTCGATGCCTTCCTCGCCGAATTCGTGAATCGACTGCTTCAGGCCGGCGGGGATGAAGAGGCTTGATCCGGTGCTCTCCATACCGATCCCCTTTCAGGTGCGGTACTCGGCGTTGATCTTCACGTAGTCGTAGGAGAAGTCACAGGTGTAGGCGGAGACTCCCGCGTCGCCATCCTGCATCTCGAAGGTGACGAGTAATTCTTCCGTCTCCATCGCGCGGCTCACCGCTGCCTCGTCGTGCCCGGCGGGACGGCCATACTCAAAGACGGGATGCCCGGCGAGGGTGACGCGCAGCCGGTTGAGGTCGAGCGGGATGCCGGGGTTCCCGGCGGCCATCAGGATGCGTCCCCAGTTCGGGTCGTTGCCGAAGAAGGCCGTCTTCACGAGGTTGGAATTGGCGATGGCGAGCGCGAGCGCGCGGGCGTCGGACTCGGTGCGGGCGCCGGAGACCCGCACCTCCACGAGCTTCGTCGCGCCCTCGCCGTCGCGGGCGACCTGTCGCGCGAGGTCCACGCAGACGGCCTCCAGGGCGGCCTGGAAGCGGGCCAAATGATCGGGGTGGGACTCCAGCGGATCGCCGCCCGCCGCGCCGTTGGCGAAAAGGGCGACGGTGTCGTTCGTGCTCATGTCGCCGTCCACCGTAAGACAGTTGAAGGAGCGGTTCGCGGCGGCGCGGAGGCAGCGTTCCAGGGCTTCGGGGTCGAGGGGCGCGTCAGTCGTCATGATCGCGAACATCGTGGCGACGTTCGGCTGGATCATTCCCACTCCCTTCGCCATCCCGCCGATCCGCACGGTCCTGCCGCCGATCTCGACCTCGAGGGCAACCTGTTTATCACGGGTGTCGGTGGTCATGATAGCGCGGGCGGCGTCCGGCCCGCCCTCCGGGCTCAGCGACTCCACTGCCTCGTCGATCCCGGCGCGGACCTTCTCCATCGGGAGGAACGTGCCGATGACCCCGGTGGACCCGACGAGCCATTGGTCCTCCGGGATGCCCAGGCCCTCCGCCGCGAGCCGGGCCATCTCGTAAGCGTCCTGCAATCCGCGCTCGCCGGTGGCGCAGTTCGCGCACCCGCTGTTCGCGACGAACCCCCGCACCTGCCGGGATGCGGCGTGCTCCATGCTGACGAGCACCGGCGCGGCTTTCACCGCGTTGGTGGTGAAGAGGGCGCAGGAAACGGCCTCTGTCATGCTCGCCAGCAGCGCGAGGTCCGGTCCCTTCGTTTTGATGCCGCAACGGACTCCCGCCGCCCGGAATCCGCGCGGGGCCGTCGTCGCGCCGTCGATCCAGGTCATGCCGGGGGGGGCGGGGAGTCGCGTTTTCATGTCGGCCTCCTTGAAGTGGGTGCGTTGGTGAATTAGTGCGTTGGTGAATTGGTGAGTTGGGAAGTTAAGAAAATGGGGAGTCAGGATGTTGGGAAATTCGGGAGTTGGGGAGTCAGGCCAGGTGGAATCGTTTGGAATCGAGCGGGAGGTGAAACCGTATCTAACAATTGGCGCGCCGGTGAACGGAGATGCAAATTCGCTGCTTGGCCTCGCCTGTATCCCCTGAGAGGAGCTGGGTAGAGCGATATGGGTAGGGGTTCAATGTAGAAGGAGAGGCCAAAGTAAGAGGTAGGTTCAAAATGGAATTAATCGATCCGTGAACGGATTCGGCTCCCCTCCCCGCGTACTGATTTGTCGGGGAGGGGTTGGGAGAGAGGTTCACCCCTCCCTTCTACCGAGAACCTCCGTCCCATCGGCTCCCCTCTCCGATAGGGATCATCCCCCGGCTAGCGGATGACCTGTCGGGGGCGTTCCCGCAGAATCCGCTCCGCCTCTTCCACGATGGAGCGAAGGATCTCCCCGGCGGGGCGAATGTCGTGGATGAGGCCGGCGGCGTTGCCCGCCCGCACCGGCGCGACCCGCGTATCCCCCGCCTGAATGGACGCGCCGATTCGCCCGGCCAGCTCCTCCCGATTCCGTACCACTTCATCGTTTCGCCCGTGCCACTCGTCCGTATAGTCGTTCCGCAACACGCGGTCGCCGACGGTGGGAGGGAAGGGGGCCTGCGTTGCGAGGTCGTAGACGCGAGTGAGGACGGTGTCGTCGGTCCCGGCTTCCACCACGCGGGATTTTGCCCACGGTGCGCTCAGGGCTTCCGCGCTCGCGACGAACCGGGTGCCGATCCATGCCCCCTCCGCCCCAAGCATGAGCGCGGCAGCCAGACCCCGTCCGTCGGCGATGCCCCCGGCGGCCACGACGGGTATCCCCTCCGCTGCATCGATCACGGCGGGGAGGAAGGGCAGGAGGCCGCTGTACCCCGTGTGACCGCCCGCTTCGGTGCCCTGCGCCGCAATGAGGTCCACCCCGGCGTGGGCGGCGATGCGCGCCTGAGCGACGGTCTGCACCTGCGCGAACACCTTCACCCCGGCGTCATGCGCCGCCTGCACCCAGGGCGTGGGATCGGCGAACGAGTGGGCGAGGGCCGCAACGCCCTCGTCCAGCGCGACTCGGACCAGCGCATCCAGGCCAGGAGCGGAAGAGATAAACCCGACGCCGAACGGGCGGTCCGTGCGCGCTTTCGCGGCGCGGATCATGGCGCACAGGGCGTCGGGGCCGTCGGGGGTGGTGCCACCGATCATCCCGAAGCCACCCGCTTCCGACACCGCCGCCGCCAGCTCGCCTCCCGCCGCTCCGGCCATCGGCGCACCGAGGATCGGATGGGCCACCTTCAAACGATCACAGATACGGGTGTGCAGCATGGGGCGCTCCTCCAGGAGGGATCGGTGAAACGATCCTTGATGTGAAGGCTCACGAGAGAGGGACTCCCTCTCCTGAGGATGGCAGGGATATGACGGCGATACCCCCAGTAATTGCGGGTTCATGGAGATCCTTCTGCCGATTTTCCGATCTTCCCACTTTCGGACCTTGAATCGCCCGTTAGTTCTCTCTCCAGGGGTTCGTATGAGAGGAAAACGAATCGATGATCGCGGGTCACTCGCTCTTGCGAGGAATAGACGACCCCGGAACGTTTAGGGTTGGAGGCCGGAGATGAGCGCTGGTTTCAAGATACACCTTATTATGGGGCTGTTAGGGGCCTTTGGGACTCTTCATGGGATACAGGCGGTGGCATCTTCTCCCCCCTCGCTGCAAGACGAGACCTCGGTACGGCGTGTCTCCCTCTCCCTCCCTGCTGCGCGCACCCGGCTCCCCCTCCCGAAGGAATCGCTGTCGCCCTACTTCGAGGCCAATAAGGGGCAGGCGGAGAAGTCGGCGCGGTTCGTTTCGCGGGGGAACGGGTACCGGCTCTCCCTGACCCGCCAGGGAGCGGTGCTGGACCTTACGGACGCAGTCGAGGAGACCGGCGGCAACGTGCCGGAGGGGGCTTCTCCCCGGAACAGCCGAATTCGAATGATACTATTGGAGGGGAACACCCGACCGGCGATCCGGGGAATCTGGAAGCAAAAGGGAACGGCGAGCGGCCCCGACCTCCATGACCCGAAGAAGGTACGAAAGAATATCCCCACCTTCAAAAAAGTGCTGTATGAGCGCGTTTACCCCGGCATCAACCTGGTCTTCCACGGGAATCCCGCCCGGCTCGACTACGATTTCGTGGTGTACCCCCGCGCGAACCCGGATCGGATCCGCATCGCGTTCGAGGGGGCGGACCGGATCGAGCTGGACGCGGGTGAGAACCTCCTTCTCTCCTCGGCGGGAGGGGGTCTCCGGCAACAACGGCCTGTGCTCTATCAGGTCATCGGTGGGGAGCGGCGGGAAATCTCCGGAGGATATTATCTGGACGAGGACAGCGCGCTGCGGTTCCGGGTGGGCGAGTATGATCCCATGTATCCGTTGGTGATCACACGGTCCGGGGGAGAATAACGTCGGGAAATGAACGGATACGGAAAAGCACCATGCGCGAGCGTCACCTCGCCGGTAAATCGAACGTCTCAGGGGCGATCCGGATGCATGCCCCGTCCAATCCGGACTTGAGCAGGTAATCCTACCCATCACAAAGAGTTGCCGATCACGAATCCCATGACGGTTGAAGGTGGACATGGCCTCGCTTAAGTTTTATGAGTGAAGGGGATGGGAGTTCCTGTGGAGCCTTCCATGAGAAAAGGCAGGGGATGACGTTCCCCTGCCTTTACGTTTTCCTGCGCAGTCGCGACCACCCTCACCGAGTGTGCTCCCGCGCCGGGATACTATTGTTCGTCTG
>JAHWJO010000334.1 GCA_019348365.1 Armatimonadota bacterium
GGAATCTTTTCTGCAAACGTTCGGTGGATGGTCGGACGACCCCCGAACGACAGAGGAGATCCTAAGTGAGATATATGAGGGCCGCTCCCTCTCCACCCGTCCAGTGGACCTGTGAGTCATCTTATGGATACGGACATCTGCGTTCACTGGCTGAGAAGAAATCCAAGTGTGCGGGGGAGACTTCTGACGCTACGACCGGATCAGGTGGCGGTGAGCGTCATCACCGTCGGTGAGTTGTATTACGGGGCTGCCAAATCGGCCCGCAAATCGATGGAAATTTCCAAGGTCGAAGCGTTTCTGGCTCCTATCGCCATTCTGTCCTTGACGGATCCCGTTCTCCGTCGCTTCGGGGACCTTAAATCGGATTTGGAGAAGGCAGGGGAGCGTCTGGACAATTTTGACCTCCTCATTGCCGCATCCGCCCTCACAGAAGGGCGTGTTTTGGTGACCCATAATACCCGGCATTTCCGACGTATCGCCGGCCTGTCCCTGGAGAATTGGTATTCTCTCTGAAGGGGATAGTTCTGCCCCCTCCCGGCAGGAGATCGGGCAGGAAGTTGTGTTATAATGGGGCTACAACAGAGTTCGCGAGAAGCTATGGGGGTGAATAGTTATCCCTCGCTCCTCACCGCTCTCCCATTCTACTATGACGGATACCGCTATACACCCCGCCCCCGAACGTTCCGAACCCCGAACCGACCGCGATGACCGCTACCCCTTCGCCCGCGTGGAAGCGGCGTGGCGGCAGCAATGGGCGGAACGCCGCACCTATGCCACCGACCGCGCCGAGGGCCGGGGCGAGCCGTTCTACGCCCTGGAGATGTTCCCCTACCCCAGCGGCGACCTCCACTGGGGGCACGTCCGCAACTACACCATCGGGGACGTGGCCGCGCGTTACCAAGTGATGAAGGGCCGGCAGGTCCTCCACCCGATGGGCTGGGACGCCTTCGGGCTGCCCGCCGAGAACGCCGCCATCCAGAACAACGTCCACCCCGCCGAGTGGACCCAGCGCAACATCGCGCGGATGCGGGACCAGTTCTCCCGCATGGCCTTCTCCTACGATTGGTCGAAAGAGATCAACACCGCCTCGCCGGAGTACTACCGCTGGACCCAGTGGATCTTCCTTCAGCTGTACAACGCGGGGCTGGCGTATAAGAAGAACGCCGCCGTGAACTGGTGCCCCTCGTGCGAGACCGCCCTGGCGAACGAGCAGGTCGTCGCGGGCGCTTGCGAGCGGTGCGAGACCCCCGTTACGAAGAAGATGCTCAGCCAGTGGTACTTCGCCATCACGAAGTACGCCGACCGGCTGCTGGACGGCCACGCCGCGCTCGACTGGCCCGAAGACATCATCACCATGCAGAAGAACTGGATCGGGCGGAGCACCGGCGCGGAGGTCCGCTTCAGACTGGACGGCTCCGACGAGGATATCCCGGTCTTCACCACCCGCCCGGACACCCTCTTCGGCGTGACGTACATGGTGCTGGCCCCGGAGCACCCGCTGGTCGATCAACTGGTGAAGGGAAAGCCCCAGGCGAAGCAGGTCGCGGAGTTTAGGGAGCGCCTGGCCCGGCAGACGGAGATCGAGCGCACCTCCACCGAAGCCCCGAAAGAAGGGATCGAGCTCGACGCCTACGCCATCAACCCGGTGAACAACCAGGCCGTCCCCATCTGGATCGCCAACTACGTGCTGCTGGAGTACGGGACCGGCGCGGTCATGGCCGTTCCCGCCCACGACCAGCGCGATTACGAATTCGCGCAGCAGTACGGCCTTCCCATTCTCGACGTGATCCAGCCCCCGCAGGACACGAGCGAGGACCCGACGGGCCAGGGGCGACGCAACATCGAAGCCATCGACGCGATGGAGGCGGCTTATATCGGCCCCGGCACGATGGTCAACTCCGGCGAGTTCACCGGCATGCCCAGCGAGGAGTTCAAACGGGTCATCGCGGAGTGGCTGGAGGAGCGGGGGAAAGGCCGCGCGACGGTCAACTATCGCCTTCGCGACTGGCTGCTCTCCCGGCAGCGGTACTGGGGCGCGCCCATCCCGATTCTGTACTGCCCCTCCTGCGGTGAGGTCCCCGTGCCGGAGGACCAGCTTCCCGTGGAACTGCCGACGGACATCGAATTCACCGGGAAAGGCGAATCGCCGCTTGCGTCCTCCCCGACGTTCACCACCGCTCCCTGCCCGAAGTGCAACGGCACCGCGAAGCGCGACACCGACACGATGGACACCTTCGTGGATTCGTCGTGGTACTTCCTCCGGTACCCCAACGCGAACGACTCCGGCGAGCCGTGGACCCGCCGCGCCGTCAACAAATGGCTGCCGGTGGACCAGTATATCGGCGGGCGGGAGCATGCGACGATGCACCTCATCTACGCGCGCTTCCTCACCATGGCCCTCCACGACCTCGAACTCGTGAGCATCGAGGAGCCGTTCCAGAAGCTGTTCAACCAGGGGATCATCTACAAAGGCGGCAAGAAGCTCTCGAAGCGGCACAACGCCATCCCACCCGACGCCACCTGCGACCGGTACGGCGTGGACACGGCGCGGATTCACGTCCTGTTCCTCGCGCCGCCCGCCGAGAGCGCGGAGTGGAGCGAAGAGACCATCGAGGGGACGTGGCGGTTCCTGAACCGGATCTGGCGGCACGTCAACGCAACCGCCCACCGTTACGCGCCGGACTGGGAATCAAAGGTGAACGACGCCGCCTCCGACGCCGATAAATCGGTGCGGCGAAAGGTCCACCAGACCGTCCAGCGCGTGACCGAGGACATGGAGCGGCTGCACTACAACACCTCGATCAGCGCGATGATGGAGATGGTGAACGAGCTGTATCAGAACGGCGAGAAGTGCTCGGACGCAGCCTGGAGCGAGGCCGCCGACCGGCTGATCCGAATGCTGGCCCCGTTCGCCCCGTACATGGGCGAAGAGCTGTGGGCGAAGCTCGGGCACGAGGAGGAGGTCTACTTCGCCGCGTGGCCGTCGTTCGACCCCGCCCTCACCGTCGCGGACGAGATCGAGGTCGTCTTCCAGGTGAACGGCAAGGTGCGGGACCGGGCGCAGGTCCCCGCCGACATCTCCCGGGAAGCGTTGGAAGCCCTCGCCCGCGAGAACGAGAAGGTGAAAGCCGGCCTGGGCGACCTCTCGGTGAAGAAAGTGATCGTCGTACCGGGGAAGCTCGTCAACCTTGTCGTCGGCAAATAACCACGGAGCTTATCGGAAAGCGAATGGGCCACGGAGCGTCGCTTCGCTCGCTTCACGGAAACTACAGGAAACCCCGGATACCCCTTGAAACCTCTTTTGAACCACGAAGGACACAAAGAAAAGCTCTATGGAACCACAGATGAACGCAGATATACGCAGATGAACCCCCTCACCCGTTCACCTTGTCACCTCTTCAGGTGTTTGGGGGTATCCGGGGTTTCCTGTAGTTTCCGTGAAGCGAGCGAAGCGACGCTCCGTGGCCCATTCGTCTGAAAACCACTTTGAACCTTAAACAGGGGTTGATCTTTGCCAGAACCAGTCATTTTAGGATCGGAACACCGCGACGAGTGGAACGCGTTTGCCGCTAGCTGCCCCGGCGGCGACGTGCTTCAGTCGTGGGAGTGGGGCGAACTGAAAGGGAGGGGCGAGTGGATCCCGATTCGCCTTGCGCTCCGTGAAGGGAATGAGATCGTCGCGGGGATGAGCCTCCTCAAGCGGGCGCTCCCGATCCCCGGCAAGAGCTTCCTCTACGCCTCGCGCGGTCCCCTGCTGCGTGAGTGGACTCCCGAACGGCTGCACGATCTCCTCGCTGCCGCGAAGGACGTGGCCCGGAAACACGGCGCGATCTTCCTCAAGGTGGACCCCGCCCTCACCGATCCCCGCATCGCGGAGATGCTGCGGAAGGAAGGATTCCACGCCGCCGGGGGGGAGGACGGCTTCGGCGGGACGCAGCCCCGTTGCGTCATGACCCTCGACCTCCACCCCTCCGAAGACGAAATCTTCAACAACTTCCACCAGAAATGGCGCTATAACACCCGCCTCGCCGAACGGAAGGGCATCACCGTCAAAACGGACTGCGCCAAAGACGACCTCCGCACCTTTTACGACCTCCTGAAAGTCACCTGCGAGCGGGACGGATTCCTCGTGCGGAGTTATTCCTACTTCGAGGATATGTGGGACCTGCTCGTGCCGAGGGGGATGGGCAAGCTGTTCCTCACCTACTTCGAGGACCAGCCGCTCGGCGGGTCATTCAACACGATCTTCGGGCCGACCTTCACCTACACCTACGGCGCGTCCTCCAACGAGCACCGGAACAAGATGCCCAACCACCTGATGCAGTGGACGATGATCCGCTGGGCGAAGGCGAACGGCTGCACCCTCTACGACTTCCGGGGGGTCTCACCGCGCCATGTGGACCCGGAGCACGACAAGCTGGCGGGCCTCAACCAGTTCAAGGCGGGGTTCGGGGCGGAGTTCGTGGAGTACGTCGGCGAGTTCGACCTGCCGCTCTCTCCCATGCTCTACCGCGCCTGGACGAAGGGCATGCCGATGGTGCGGGATATGATGAAGCGCCGCCGCCGGGCCGTGAGCAAGGAACCGGCTGCGGCAGAGTGATATTCATTCACCGCAGAGGCGCGGAGACGCAGAGACCCCCAAACCCCTGCAGATAGAGGATAGAAGATAGCCGGGGCGGTCTATTCTCCATCTTCTATCTTCTCTCATCAAGGGGTTCTCTGCGTCTCCGTGTCTCTGCGGTGAAAGCTCAATCCTGGAGGAAAGTGTTTGCCGGATCGTTGGATTGAAGTGAATATGGCGGCGCTCGCCGCGAACCTGAAGGCGGTCCGATCCCGCCTGAACGACGGCTGCCGGGTCATCGCCGTGGTGAAGGCGAACGGCTACGGCCACGGCCTGGAAGTGGCGGCGAAGGCGTTCGCGGATGCCGGGGCGGATCACCTCGCCGTTACCACGCTCGATGAAGCCGTGCGGGTCCGCGCCGCCGGGATCGAAACGCCACTCCTCCTCTTCTCCCCCAGCCTGCCGGAAGATGCGGATCACCTGCTGGAGCATGACCTCACCGCGACGGTCTGCTGCACCGACCAGATTTTGGCGTTCTCCCGCGCCGCACAGGAGCGGGGCAAGCGGATGAAGGTCCACCTCAAGGTGGACACCGGCATGGGACGGGTGGGCTGCCTCTGGACTGAAGCGGCGATCCTCGCGGAGGCATGCCACAACGATCCCGGCCTGGAGTTCGAGGGGGTTTACACCCACTTCGCTACGGCGGGACAGCCCCACAGCGCTCTCTTTCGGCATCAGTGGGATACCTTCCACACCCTGCTGGAATCATTGGACGTAGCGGGGCATCGCCCGCCCCTGGCCCACGCTGCCAACAGCGCAGCCCTGCTCGGCGATCCGAACGTTCACCTCGATGCGGTGCGCCCCGGCACGATCCTCTACGGGCAATTCCCGCCGGGAGTGAAAATCCCCGATCTGAAGCTGGAGGAGACGTGGCGGTTCTGCTGCCGGGTGCTCCAGGTGAAGGACCTTCCCGCCGGGTGGACGGTCGGCTACGGCGCGGAGTACAAATGCGACAAGCCCACGCGGATCGCGGTGCTGCCGGTGGGGTACACGGACGGCCTGACGGTGGAGCCGGCGAGCG
>JAHWJO010000335.1 GCA_019348365.1 Armatimonadota bacterium
AGATCCGGGACTTCGCCCCGCCGCCGATGGCGCGCAGCTCGCGGATCGCTACCCCGGCGCTCTCCAGCCGCTCCAGGTTCAGCCGCATCTCGTAGCTGATCCCGTCCAAAATGCCCTGGATGAGGTCGCCTTTGGTCGTGGCGAGGGACAACCCCAGGATCGCGCCCCGCGCCTGCGCGTCGAACCAGGGCGTGCCGGTGACCGTGAAGTGGGGGAGAATGAACACCCCGGACGGACGGGTGCCCGCTTTGGCGATGAGCACGTCATACACGTCGAGGCCCGCCACTCGCGCCTCCTCCGCCTCCGCGTGGCTGAGTTGGTCCCGGTACCACCGCAGCAGCGAGCCGCCCGTGAAGTTGAACGCGATGGTGACGTAGAGGCCGGGGACCGCGTGCGGGTAGCAGCAATAGTTGTTCTCCCGCATTTCAGGAGTGAGGACCGGCTCGGCAAACGCGGGACAGATGCACTCCACCGTGCCGGTGGCATCCATCGCGATGCCGGGCCGGGTGATCCCCGCGCCCAGAGCGCCCGACGGCTGGTCATGCGCCCCGGTGACAAGTTTCACGCCTTCCGGCAAGCCCAGGTCTGCCGCCACGGATTTGCCGATCTCGCCGACCGCCGTGCCGGAGGGATAAATGTCCGGCAGACGGTCCCGCTCGATCTCCGCCGCTTGGAGCATCTCGGAGGACCAATTCCGGGCATGGAGGTCGTACGCCATCGTGCGGGCGGCCATCGAGTCGTCCGTCACGGCGGGGGCGCCCAGCCGGTGCAGGATGAAATCGCCGAAGCAGAGGAACTTCCACGTCCGCTCGTAGAGACGGGGCTGGTTCTCTCGGATCCATTGCAGCTTGAGGAGAGTGTACATCGTATGGAGGGGCATCCCGGTGATCCGGAAGATCCGCTCCTCGCCCATCCTTTCCCGCCACGCATCTCGTTGCGGGGCCGTCCGCGCGTCGAACGACACGATGCTGTTGCCGAGTACCTCCCCGTCCGGCCCGACCGGAACCGCCGCTTCCCCCTGTGACGACGTGCTGACGGCCCGCACCGGATCGTCGTTTCCGGCCCCTGCGACGGCTTCCCGAACGCTCTGGCGCACCCCCTCCCACACCTGGCGGGGATCAAGCTCGACCCATCCCGGCTGCGGGTGATGGAGCGGATATTCCCGGTACCCCCGGCCCAGAATGCGTCCGTCTTCCGCGAAGCGGATCGCTTTACATCCGGTGGTACCTACATCTATCCCGAGCAAGCTCATCGGGCCCTCCTGGAAGTGATTTATAGAATCTGTCGTCAGGCAAGGTTATCAAAGATTTTAACCGACCGTCTCGTCCCACATCTTACACGCAACGTTGTACAGGGTTCTACATCATCCTGCGCTTCGGCTCCAAATCCCAGGTCCAGGCGCATGAAAAAGCCGTCCCGAATTCTTCGGGACGGCTGGAATAACTTATTTTGATCATGATGAGGTTGTAGGCCTACGGTTCGGTGCGGCGGGCCACGGCGGCGGGAGAAAACACCGTTCGATCCACGAGGGCGGAGTAGCGCTTCACGCCGTCCAGTACGGCGTTCGGGCTGCCCCGAAAGATCCATGAGCGGCCCATCGTCAATTTCTCGACCGTCACTTCCTCTGCGCCCGTCTTCACGAGCTGTACCGTCGTCTCCTCCACGCCTTCCGGCAGGTCCAGCGTGACGGATGCCACGAGACCCATCTTCTCGCCTTCCGGTTTCGGCCACTGGGCTAGGACACTGGCGGTGGTCTCCAGGTCCGTGAGGGCGGCGCGGACGATGAGGTGCGTTCCACCGACGGCCTCCACCTGGGTTCCGTTGCTCAATATCTTCTGCAGCGCGGTTGCCAGGGACCCGGCCTCCTCGGTCGGGAGCTGTACGACCTGCGTGTAATGGCGCTCGGGGAACGTCTTCGCGATCCAGTCCGGGGTGGCGACGTACCAGACTCCCTCGTGCTTGCGGCAAGAGAGCCCCGCCATCTGGGCCACCCGTTTCAGCGCATCGACAGGGTCCACGTCTCCCAACTGGATAGTGAGGGTTTTCCCCTCCGTCGGGCCGACGATCACGCGAAGGTTTTCGCGGTTCGCCAGTTCCTGCACGATGGACGCTACCGGGCGATTCACGCCGATCAGAGGCCGATGGTCCTCCAATTTCCCCACGGGCTGCGGAGCCGGGACATCCACCTTAGCAACGCCTTTGGAGGGGGGCGGGGCGAGGGGAAGCGCGGGTTTCTGCGTGGGGAGCACGGGTTTGTAAGCGGGCTGAAACGGCTGGAGCGGCAGGTTCCGGGGCACAAGCGTCAGCGGCGGGAGGGGAGTGAAATCCCCCTTCCCGAACTTGTATCCGCCAGACGGTTTCACGGGCAGCACCGGCAACTCAGCCACTCGGGTTCTTTTCGGGGGAGTCGCCCTCTTGGCGATCTGTTTTGCGGCCTGCGGCTTCAGCTTCGACGAAGCGATCCCGCCGGGCGCCCATCGGACCAACGCGCCGGGAACGACGCTTGGCACAGAAGCGACGAGTGTCTTCGCCGGGACGCCGGCGATGGTCGAGGGCGCCGGTTTTTGCTGTTTATTGACCGGAGCAACCGTCTTCGCGGCGGGGGACGGGGCGACCGAAGCGCTGGAAACGGCGGCGAGAGTGAGAGCAATCGGATACATGGGGGAGCCTCCCGTTGAAATCATGGCTCTGCGTTACGTCCGGTAGGATGTGACAGAATTGTCACTGCACGGGAATGTGAGAGCCTTTCCCTCACTTATTCCATACTCTGCCCTTCCCCCTCACCCTTTTTGAATTTTTGCGGATCGGAATGGAGGTGGCATCGAACCACGGATGCCCCCTCAGGCAGTGATTCCGGATTCTCCTCCGCACAGAGGGTCATCGCATCCGGGCACCGGGGATGGAACGGGCACCCGGCAGAACGTTCTTCCGGCTGGGGCGGCGATCCGGGGATGGGGCGGAAGCTCTCGCCCGGAGCCGCTTCGAGGTCCGGCGTGGACGCAAGCAGCCCGCGCGTGTACGGGTGTTTCGGGGATTCAAAGAGGACGCGGGCGGGGGCGCGTTCCACGATCTGACCGGCGTACATCACCGCTACCTCGTCGCAGAATTCCGCCACCACGCCGAGGTCGTGGGTGATGAGGAGGATCGACAGGCCCCGCTCTTCCCGCAGGCGGCGCAGCAGGCCAAGGATTTCGGCCTGTACGGTCACGTCCAGCGCGGTCGTCGGCTCGTCGGCGATGAGCAGCCGGGGATCGCAGGCCACCGCCATGGCGATCATCACGCGCTGACGCATCCCGCCGCTGAACTGGTGAGGGTAATCCTTCGCGCGGGCGGCGGCATCGCGCAGGCCCATCTCCTGAAGCGCCGCGACCGCCCGTGCCCAAGCCTCCCGGCGGTTCACCTTCCGGTGGAGCCGCACCGCTTCGGCGACCTGCTCCCCGACCGTCATGACCGGGTTGAGCGAGGTCATCGGGTCCTGAAAGATCATGGCGATCTCGCCGCCCCGGATCTCCCTCATCCTCCGGGGGGAGGCGTCGAGTAGGGATTCCCCCGCAAAGGTGATGGAACCCGACTGGATCTCGGCGGGCGGGGTGGGGAGGAGCCGCAGGACGGAGAGGGCCGTCACGCTCTTGCCGCTGCCGCTCTCCCCCACGAGCCCCAGGGCCTGTCCCGGCCGGAGGGAGAGGCTCACGTCATCCACCGCCGTGACGGAGCCGCCGGGCGTGTGAAACGCCACCTTCAGGCCTCGGATGTCTAAGAGGGGATCGTCCGGCATGGCCTACACGCCTCGCATCCGGGGATCGAACCGGTCCCGCAGCCCATCGGCGAGAAAGTTGAAGCCGAGCACCGCCAGCGCGAGGACGACGGCGGGGATGAGAGCCTGTTCGGGATGGCTGCGGATGTTCGTCATGCCGGTGGAGATCATCGAGCCCCAGGAGGGATAGGGCGGCTGGATTCCAATCCCCAGGAAGCTCAGGGTCGATTCGGCGAGGATGGCCCCCGCCATGCCGGTCGCGAGGGCGACGGTGACGGGGGCGAGGAGATTCGGGGTGACGTGGCGGGAGAGGATCCAGAAATCCGTCGCGCCGAGGGTGCGGGCGGCTTCCACGAACTCGCGGTTCCGGAGGGCGAGCGCCTGTCCCCGAACGAGGCGGGTCATGGCGGGCCAGGCGACGATCCCGAGCGCCACGAAAATACTGACGAGGTTGGCCGTAAAGCCGGTCGAGTGGACGGTGAACATCGAGGCGATGAAGATGGCGAGCAGGAGGTCCGGAAAGGCGAACATCACGTCGGTCACGCGCATGATGAGCGTGTCGATCCGTCCGCCGAAGTACCCCGCCAGCAGGCCCAGGAGAAGCCCGACGACGAGCTCGATGAGCACGACCCCGAACCCGATTCCCAGCGACACCCGCGCGCCGACCGCCAGCCGGGTGAACAGGTCCCGCCCGAGGTCGTCCGTGCCCAGCCAGTGAGCCGGAGAGGGAGCCTGGAATTGCGCCCCGGCGCGGAGGTCCTGCTGGTTGTACCCGTAGGGCGAGAGGAGCGGGCCGACGGCGGCGAGCAGAACGAGCAGGGCGGCCAGCGTGCCCCCGAACGCGAGCAATCCGGAGCCCGTGGTTCGCCGGGAACGCAGAAATGAAAAGGGATAGAAACGGAGTGGGGAGGCGATCATTAAAGGGAGTATACACGTTTTATCCGACGATGTGAACGTGCTGTTCTCCTGTGCTTCAACCCAACGGCATGGTTGTGGGGGATGGGGGAGGAACGAAATAAAAGGGATCGAGATAGCTATCTCGATCCCCCTCGATACTTTTTGCAGGGTTTCCTACCTCGAACGAATGAAACTTATCCTGACTATTTGCCTCTCCGGGCGATACACATCGGGTCGTCGCCGGGTTTGCAGGGGAAGAGCGGCCCCTTCGTCGTACGGTCGATGGCCCCTTTCTTCGACCATTTCGCATGTCCATCGGCGTAAAGGTAGTTCGCCCCGCCGTTATGCAGGTCGGAGGGGATGTCGTTTGCATTCGTGGTGCAGAAGAAGCCGTCATTGAGCGCGTCGTTTTCATCCACCAGCAAAATCAGGCCGGACGGGCCGTGACCGTTGGGACTGTTCGCCACGTCCGACATGGCGGCATAATCCAGGAAACAGTTCATCGAGTAGGAGAGCTTCATCTCGACGGACCGGTTTCCCGAAGGGCAGACGTAACTCCCCAGGCTGCGGACGTAAGGGAAGATCGAGCCTTTTTCCGGGAGCATCGGATTCTGGGGGTCGCTGGCCGACCCCCAGCGGGTCATCCCCACCCAATCCCAGTTGGAGTTGATGCTGTTCCCGCTCGTCCAGGGAGCGCCGCCCGGCAGGCCTTCATCCCAATCGTCGGTATAGAGCATGAATCCCTTGCCGAGCTGGCTCATATTGGACAGGCAGGAGGTCTGCCGCGCCCTCTCTCGCGCTTTGGCAAAGACCGGGAACAGAATAGCGGCGAGAATGGCGATGATCGCGATGACCACCAGCAGCTCGATCAGGGTGAACCCCTTCTGACGGGAATGGGGGATGAGTTTCATCTTGGCCTCTTGGATCTGAATACGGGGAACGGGATAGAGCCAGCACGCCCCTCCCGGTTCCCTGGAGGAAAC
>JAHWJO010000336.1 GCA_019348365.1 Armatimonadota bacterium
GGTCGGGTGCGGCGGTCGGTTCAGCGGCCCGCCCGGCCCGCAGGAGATCGCGCTTTCCGCTGACCAACAGGAGCTCGACGCCGGAGCGCAGATGCTGGCCCGCGCGGCCATCACCGATTTCTCCGGGCGCGACCTTCCCAAGGAGGCCGTCCAGTGGGAATCCTCCGACCCGCAGGTCGCGTCCGTCACCCCCGCCGACCCGACCGGCCAGACGGCGCGCATTACGGCGGGCGAAAAAGGCGGGCCGGTCACGATCACCGCCCGCGCCGGAGACCGATCCGCCACCCTGAGCCTGACCGTGAAAGGCCCGACGGCCCCTCCCGTTTCCTTCGCTCAGGATATTCAGCCGATTTTTACTCGTTCCTGCGCCCTGCCGGACTGCCACGGCGACCCCGAGGAGTTCGCCGCCGAGGGACTGGTGCTAACGCCGGGCCGGAGCTACGAAAACAGCGTGGGCGTGCCCGCCGCGCAGGTGCGAGCCGGTAACGTGCTGCGGATCGAGCCGGGACAGCCGGACCGCAGCTACCTCCTCGCGAAGATCCGGGGCACCCACCGCCAACTGGGCGGAGTCGGCGCCAGGATGCCCCTGGACGGCTCCCTGCCGGAAGAGGACATGCAGAAGATCGCCCGGTGGATCGAGGCCGGCGCGCCGAATAACTGAGGGCGGTACCCAACCCCCAACGCCCATTTTTACCCGTTGAAGAGGGAGGGCAGCACCGCTATAGTTAAACTGAATTCCACCATCGCTCCGGAAGCCCCTCCCTCATGAAACCGACGACCCGTTATGTCTACCGTCCCGCCCTCCGCGCCTCACGCGCCCTGCGGACTTTCTCCATCGGCATCCTGGATGCAATCGGGGAAACGACGCAGCTCCTCTGGCGCTGCATCGGGAGCGTCCTGACTTTTTCGTTCAGCCCCGGCGACGTGCTGAATCAGATGTCGGTCGTGGGCGTCAACTCGATGCCCCTGGTGCTGCTGACCATCGCGTTCTCGGGCATGGTCCTGGCGCTGTACACCGCGCAGCAGCTCGTGCAGATGGGGCTGGGGAACTACGTCGGCGGGATGGTGGCGATCACCATGTCGCGAGAGGCCGCGCCCGTGCTCTCGGCGATTGTGGTGGCGGCGCGCGCGGGTTCCGCCATCGCGGCGGAAATCGGCTCCATGAAGGTGTCGGAACAGATCGATGCCCTGCGCGCGCTGGCCGTTGATCCCGTTCATTACCTCGTGGTGCCGCGCTTTATCGCCCTGGTATTGATGCTGCCCGCCATCACCATGCTCGCCAACGTGACGGGGACGGCGGGAGGGTATCTCGTGGCGGCTTCGGCGGGCGTGTCGGGCGGATCGTTCCTCTCCTCGATCCGTCATCTCGTCTCCATGAGTGACATCAACTCCGGTCTCTTCAAGACCCTGATCTTCGGAGCCATCATCGCCCTGGTGAGCTGCTATCAGGGCTTGAACACGCGCGGAGGGGCGGTGGGGGTGGGCCGCGCCACGACCGCCTCGGTCGTGATCTCCATCGTCTTCATCTACGTCGCCGATTTCCTGCTCGTCCGGTTCTTCTTCCCCGGCAACAACTTCTAAATTGGGGAGTTGGGAAATTAGGGAGTTCCGTCCTGTTCTTCTCCGGCAATGGAGCAGAGTTTATCCTGTCCCGATGATGAGGGCAACTGTAACTCCCCAATTTCCGGACGACCCCAATGAGAAGGAGCGTCGATGGCGAACGAAGTGATCCTGTATCCCCTCGGGGTCGGGGAAGCATACAGCAAAGGGCTGGGGTGGGTCCATTTCCTCCTGATCGTGGACGGGCGGAAGCTCTTCATCGACTGCCCCGGTCGGCTTCAGGCGATGCTGGACCACAACGCCAGGCGCGGGGAGCTCCCGGTCGCGTGGGCGGATTACCGGGAGATCCTGCTCACCCACCTCCACCGGGACCACGCGGAAGGGCTGGGCGAACTCATCGAAAACGGGGCCGTCTCTCCGGAGGACCCCGCCACGCTCTACGCGCCCGGCTGGCTGTTCGACGACCTCCGCTCGCACCGGGAGAAGCACTGGGTCGTCTCGGCGGCAACCATTCGGGGTGGGAACGACGAGTTGGATCGGCACTACTGGATGCACGCCCTCGGCACCCGTCACGACCTCGGCGGCTTTACGGTCGAGTGCATGGAAACCCGGCACGGCATCCGGTGCGTGGCCTACAAGTTCGATTTCGTCGGGTATAAGCTGGGATACAGCGCGGATACGGGAATGTGCCCCCCCCTCATTGAGTGGTTGAGCGAGTGCGACTTCATCCTCCACGAAGTCTACCTGCACGAGGTGGAGGAGGACGAGATGCGGGAGATGCACACCCCCCTCGCCGACCTCCTCGAACTGCCGGAGGCATTCCAGAAGAAGACCCATCTTTGCCACTACTCCACCGATTATAGAGAGCACAAAGAGATCGGCCACTATCGGTTTCTGGAGCGGAACAAAGCTTACCGGCTGGTCTGACACGGAATGACGGGCTGAGCTTCTGAGTATGCACGACAGGCAAAAACATACAAATGACGAGTGGATACCGTGCCCGGCGTGCTCCTATCCCATGCTGCCGATGGCGGAGTATCGAAACGCATCGGACGAAGAAACTCCGGCATTCGATAACGGGGATGCGTGGGATTACTGGTTCTGGGGCTGGCTGATGGCCCTTTACGATCTGCTGCGGGGAATCAGAGAGATCGTTACTTTGAATTACCGGAAGGTGAAAGTGCGGCGACTGTGCCGGCGCATCCTTCCCCGATACCCGGAGAGTCTCATCTGTCCTCAGTGTCTCCACGTCCTCAAGCGCGGCTCTTCTGAACCGCAGCCCTTGAGGCGCGAGTCAGGGAATCTCTGAGTAAGGTGAAAGTTCGACTTCCCGAGCCCAGACTCCTGGCGACTGGGGTTCGGGGGAACGGGCGAACTCCAGTCTATGGACTTTGGGGAGGAAAAACCGACCGAGCGGTTCAGAGGTTTAGGAAGCCAGCAACGACGGGAATATACGGCAGGATATCGCTTCGTGGAGGACCTCAATGATTGAATACCGATCCACCCTGGCCCAGCGCGCTATCCTGCTCGCGCTGGCCCTTCTGTTCACCGGCTTGCTGTACCGGCTGGCTCTCAACGCGCGCGACTGGGGGCCGGAGTTGGGCGCGACCAATACCCTTTACAAACTGCGCGGCCCGCGCCCGGTACGAAACGACTTCCTCGTCGTCTCGATCCAGGACGACCTGTTGAACGATCAGGGGAGAGGCAATCGTATCGTACTCGCGAACCTCATCCGTCGGCTGAAGGCGGAAGACGCGAAAGCCATCGTGCTCGACATTTATATGCCCCAACGCACCGAAAAGGCGGCGGATGCGGCCCTCTGGCGTGCCATCGCCCGGTCCCCGCAGAACGTCTTCCTCCCCGCCGAATACAACCCCCGGCGGGGCAACGTCCTCACCCGCGACGATGCGAGAGCCCTGAACTTTTTGGAAGAATCCGTGCTGACCGGCGGGATTTACGCCTACGGCCCGCCGCCGAAGGAATACGTCTGGTGGAAATTCGTGCCGCCCGTCTCCGATTTCACCCAGTCGGCGGCGGGCCGGGCGGGCGGGGTCGGCGTCGCCCTCAACGAGCCGGACCCGGACCGCGTGGTACGGCGGACGCGCATGACCTACCAGACGGACATTGTCTACCCGCCGGGGACGGTCGCCACCCGGCTCATCAAGCAGGGGAACGTGACCAACGTCGCCGTGCCCAACCTGATCCTCCCCGTCGCCGGTTTCGTCACCGAAATCAACAAGCGCAACATGATCGTGAATTATGGCCGTTCGATCAACTTTGCGGGAAACCTCAATCCCCCCATCCAGATCCCGGTGGACCGAGCCGGTCGGATGCTCATCAACTATGCCGGTCCTGTCGGATCGTATCCCACCGTCCTGGCTCGGGACGTGTTGAACGGCGAGGTGGAAGGAACCCAGGTTGAGGGGAAGATCGTGTTCGTGGGGATCGGCGAAGGCGCTCTGGCGGATGCCTACAACACCCCCTTCGGGCCGCAGCCGCGAGTCCACATCACCGCGAACGGGGTCGCCACCGTGCTGGACCGCGCGTTCCTGACTCAATCGGTGGAGGATGCTCTCGTGCCGCTCGGATTCCTGGCGCTCTTCCTGGCCCTGACGTTTCCCTTCTTCACAGCCCTCGGCGCGACGCTCTGGATGGTCCTGTGCCTGATCGGCTACGGGATCATCGCCTGGTTCGCGATGCGGAGCGGCTACGGCATCCTGCCCCTGATCCCCGCCCTGCTGATGATCCTGCTGATGTGGCTCTCGGCGCTGGCGCTCCGGCCTCTGGCGCGGCCCCGTCATGTCGTGTATTAGGACGAGGCCGGCCTTTTCAGCAGGAGGTTCGCCGATACGACGCTGAGGGTAGGCAAAATCGAGCGCCCCATGAGATTAATTTCTCATGGGGCGCTCGTCGTAAGAAGAGAGAGGCGGGCTACTCCTGCCAGTGCTGGGAGTGCTTGATCCGCCGCCGGATGTTGTTGATGCCATGTCGCAGCAGGGATCGGGCCGTCGCCTCGCAGACCCCCAGCATTTCGGCGATCTCATTGAACGGCTTGCTCTCGTAGTATCGCCAGATGACCACCTGCTGCTGCCGCTGCGGCAGCTTCCCGATGGCCTCCTGAATGACCCCCAGCAGCTCGTTCTTCATCAGGCCGTTCGTCCACTCCATCGTCGGGTCCACCGGACGCGCGGCTTCGCCGCCCTCCACGCCCGATTCCATGCGGAATTCCAGGCTCACCTCGTGGCGCTGCCGCCGCCACTGGCTGCGGGCGTAGGTGTAGGCGGAGGTGATCAGCTTCCTCACCAGATAGGCCCGGAGCGGAATCCCCCGTTCGGGGTCGTACTCTTCCAGCAGCGTGCAGAAGCGGAAGTAGATCTCCCCCTCCAGGTCCTGCCGCTGATCGTGGCTGTCCCCGTACTGCCGAATGAGCCGTTTCACCAGCGGCTGGAAGTCCTGGAAAAGCACCTGGCGTTGGCTGTCGGAGATCGGGAAGGTGAAATCTCCCGAAGTGAGGGGGATCTCCTGCGGTTCCTCGCACGCGAAAAACGGAGAAGAGGACGGTTCCGCCGTTTGCGTTCGTTCCGGTACGTATGGAGAGGACATGAGGTTTCCCAACAATAAATCAATGGAGCTCGTCAGAAGAGGGCGATGGATCCGTCATGTTCCCGGCGAAGCCATCAAGATCGACCCTTCATTTCTGGCGAACTTCCTGCCTGACGAGATCTCTCTGTCCCGGCAGGCGGAGAGCGAACGGATCGGAATAAGAGCGGGTTTCAACATTAAGGTATTCCTCATATCCGGCGGAAAATGGGCGAGTCAAGCTGCCGGAGCACCTTTCGGCGTGTCACATCTTTGACATAGCGGGGGACTTGACCGGGCGAAATGAAAAGAGAGACCCTTTCGAGAAGCCCGAGGGTCCCGGCGACTCAAGTCGCGGGCAACAAGGGCGCGCACACGGGGGGGGCCGGGCTAGATTAGTCTTAATATGTAAAGAAAGCCAGATGGGGGGGTGGGGGGTTAACATCGGGCGGCGGTGTAAAAAACACACACAAAATAA
>JAHWJO010000337.1 GCA_019348365.1 Armatimonadota bacterium
AGCGCCAGGTTCTCCACTTTACGAAACGCATCTCTCCGCGCGGCGGGAGAAGCATCCTCGCGCTTCAGGGAGGGTTCCACCTGGAACGCCACGCCGGAAGGAACGGGGCGCTTCTCTTCCACGTACTCGTTCAATCGGTGGAGGAGCGCCTGCACATCGTCGGAAGTAAAGAGTTCGGGGAAGACGAGGAACCCGTCACGGCGATACTGTTCGATCTGCTCCGGTGTGAGCGGCATGAGTGATCTCCTTTGAACCTTGTTTACACTTCCGGAGTCCCCACTCCTTCCCAGGTAGAGCCGAGGCTGCGTCGTCAACTTATCCACGATCCTTTCGCAGTGCATCTGCCGCAGTAGTGTGTTGCATTCATACGGCTCTTCCCGGCGGACCTGGCGATTGAGGAAAGGTGACACCCTACTCAGGACGGAATAGGGGAGTAGCGAAGCCGGGAAGGATAAGGATATGTCACCATTTTCTGGTTCTCCAATGGTCAGTCGCCGGCCTCTCTGGAATCCATCGGAATCCCACCTGCTTTAAGAACGCCTCGCCCCTGCCCAGACGCTAAAAGGGAAGTCAATAGAGCCTTATGCCCACCTCCACCGACGAAGCCCGACGGCCCGCCCCGGCCCCTGCCGGCCAAGTGGTCCTCTCGATGCAGAACATCACCAAAACGTATCCCGGCGTTCGCGCCCTGGAAAACGTCGATTTTGAAGTGAGACAGGGGGAAGTCCACGCGCTCGTGGGGGAGAACGGCGCGGGCAAGTCCACGCTGATGAAGATCATGGCCGGGGCGGTCCAGCGCGATTCCGGCGAGATCCTGCTGGACGGCCAGCCGCTGGCCCACATCTCGCCCCACGAAGCCCTGTCGCTCGGGATCGGCATCATCTATCAGGAGTTCAACCTGGTGCCGTACCTCTCGGCGGCGGAGAACATCTTCCTGGGCCGGGAGCCGCGCGGAGTGATCCCCGGATTCGTGGATTTCAAGACGATGTACGCGGAAGCGCAGCGTCTCCTCGACGACCTCGACGCTCATTTCGACGCTCGCCGACTCGTCTCCACGCTCTCCGTGGCGCAGCAGCAGATGGTCGAGATCGCGAAGGCGACGAGCCAGAACGTCAAGGTCATCGCCATGGACGAGCCGTCCGCCACTCTCACCGATCATGAACTGGCCTCTCTATTCCGGCTCATGCGCCGCCTGAAGGAGAGCGGCGTGGGCATCATTTACATCTCGCACCGGCTGGAAGAGATCTTCGAGATCTGCGACCGGGTGACGGTGCTGCGCGACGGCAAGTTCGTCGGGACGAACGATATCGAGGCGACGAACCGGGAAGAGATCATCCGCATGATGGTGGGCCGGGAGCTGGGTGAAGCGATCCCGAAGGTCGCGGCGGAGGTGCGGGAGCCCGCGCTGGAGATCCGGAACCTGACCCGAAAGGGAGAGTTGGAAGGGATCAACCTCACCGTCCGCTACGGGGAGGTCGTGGGTTTGGCGGGGCTGGTGGGGGCAGGACGGACGGAGCTGGCGCGGGTCATCTTCGGCGCGGACCCTTACGACTCCGGCGAGATCCTGCTGGAGGGGAAGCCGGTGCGGATCACCTCCCCGCAGGCCGCCATCAACCGGGGGATCGGCCTGGTGACGGAGGACCGCAAGCAGCTCGGCCTCGTTCTGGGAATGACGGTGCGCGAGAACACGACCCTCGCCAACCTCGACGAGCTGTCCCGCATGGGGTTCATCATGAGCCAGAAAGAGCGAGAGATCGCGCAGAAGTACATCAAAGACCTCTCGATCCGTACCCCCTCGCAGGAGCAGGAGGTGAAGAACCTCTCCGGCGGAAACCAGCAGAAGGTCGTCCTGGCGAAATGGCTCTTCACCGACTCGAAGCTGCTGATCTTCGACGAGCCGACTCGGGGGATCGACATCGGCGCGAAGAGCGAGATCTACCAGCTCATGAACGCGCTCGTGGCAAACGGGCGGGCCATCCTGATGATCTCCAGCGAGTTGCCGGAGATCATGGGCATGTCCGATCGCATCTACGTCATGCACGAGGGGCGGATCACCGGAGAGGTGGCGCGGGCGGATGCGACGCAGGAAGGCATCATGCACCTCGCCACCGGCGGTGAGTGATGCCGGATTTTTATCGGAGTCCGAATCTCATTGAGAAAGATAAAAGAGGCGATAACCTCAGCCTCCGTTTCTAAATGTTTCCGAGGATGTTATGGGGCACATTCTGTTCCTTTTCATGTTCCTTCTCTGCGGCACGTACGCTGTCGCCGCATCCCCTTCTCATGGGACTCCTTACCCTTTAGAAGGGACTGTACGGCGTGTGCAGTCCACCCTGAAAGCATCCTCCTCACCCCCACAGACCGGCCTGACTCGGGAAGCCTACCGGGACACGATCCGGGGTATCGTCCGTTATTTCAAACACTTTCAAGGGCCGGACGGGCGCATCATCGACCCGTTTGTTCGCCGGGAGGTACAGTACAGCACGCCATGTTACGCATGGGCGGCGGCCATCCTCCTCAAAGATGAGAAAGACCCCGAACTGCTGGAGAGCGCGGCCCGCGCCCTGGACAGCTCCCTGGAGCAGCTCGCCACCGCCAAACCTGCCGACCGGCATGGGGACTTTTTCACGTTCCCCGCCTTGCTTGCTTACGAGCATTTGAAAGAGCGTGTGACTCCGGAACGCCGGGAACGTTGGGAAAGGGATCTTCGCGCGCTCGACCCCGCCCGTGCTTACAATGACGTGCTCACCGAAAAGCGAATGACGGTACACAACTGGAACGTGGTCAGTTTAACCGGGGAGTTCCTGCGGCACCGGTCCGGGTTCACCGACCTCGATTTCGTGGAGCGACACCTTCCGGTGCAGATCGGGCATTTCACCCCGGAAGGTCTGTACCGGGATCCGAATGTTCCCATGGCGTACGACCACTTCCCGCGGCACTTTCTCACAGCGATGCTTTACCAGGGATACGCCGGAAAGCATAAAGAGGCACTTGAAATCATACTGGAGCGAGGGGCGTGGACTTCCCTCCTCCTCCAATCGCCGGCGGGGGAGCTGCCGACGGGCGGGCGGAGCGCGCAGCACCAGTGGAACGAGGCCGAGCAATGCGTCACGTTTGAAATCTCGGCGGCGAGAAAGCGGAGGGAGGGGGACAACCGGGGAGCGGAAGCGTTCAAACGGGCAGCGCGGCTATCGTTCCAAGCTCTCCGTCGGTGGATTCGACCCTCCGGGGAACTCTGGATCGTGAAGAATTACTTTGATCCGGCGCTGCGGCACGGATTTGAAGGATACTCTTTCCACTCCCAGTACAACCTTCTGGCAGCGAGCATGCTCGCGACAGCGTGGCTCTACGCGGACGACCGGATTCCCGAAGGCGTCTGTCCGGCGGATACCGGCGGGTTCGTGGTGGAGCTGCCGGAGTTTCACAAGATTATCGCCAACGCGGGAGGGCTGTACCTGGAAATCGAGACCGGCGCGGACCCGCACTACAACAGCACCGGCCTGATCCGTATCCATAAGTCCGGCGTGGATCCCCTCGTCGGGCCGAGCGACAGTTCCCCCATCGATGCGGGGGCGCTCGCCGTCGGGGTGGGAGCGTGGAACGGGAAAGGCTGGGACGTCCTGGCAGGATACGGTCGGAAAGAGGTCGCTTCGACGCGGGTCAAGGTCCAGCATACCCAACCGAATCACGTCCGTTTCAGCGTCGTTTACACCGTCTCGTCTCCCGTGCTGTCCTCCGTGACGGAGACGTACGACCTCACCCCGGAACGGGTGCGAGTGACTTCCGAGATCGCAGGGAGCGCCGAGCGCACGCAGGTCCGGTTCCCCGCCCTCGTCTTCGACGGAAAGCGCGTCAGCGCCGTCGAGGTGAATGGCAATGAAGCCCGCGTACGGCTGGGGGAGAGTATCCAGACCTTCCGCGTTGAAGAGCCGAAAGGGGTGGTGCTGAGGCGTTCGGGCCGCCGGATTCCCTGCCGCAACGGGTTCCTGGAGCCCATCGAAGGGGAGGCTCGCACGTCCCGATGGGTTTATACGCTCCGGCCTCACCGGGAAGAAGAGAAGCCGAAGGGGGAGCAACGATGAAGCTGAAGCGCCTGGGTCGAACTGGCCTGAAAGTCTCCGAAATCTGCCTGGGCACGATGACGTTCGGGACACAGGCCGATGAGGAGACCGCGTTCGCCATCATGAATAAAGCCGCCGATGCGGGGGTGAACTTTATCGACACGGCGGACGTGTACCCCGTCCCCCCTTCCCCGGAGACCTCCGGGCGCACCGAGGAGATCGTCGGGCGATGGATGAAGGGCCGGCGTGATGACTTTATCCTCGCGACGAAGTGCCGGGGGCGGATGGGGCCGAACCCGTGGGACCAGGGCCTCTCCCGCAAGCACATCCACCGGACGGTGGAGGAGAGCCTGCGCCGCTTGCAGACGGACCACATCGATCTCTACCAGGCCCACCACGCCGATCCCGACACGCCCATCGAGGAGACGCTGCGGGCGTTCGATGACCTGGTGCGCTCCGGTAAGGTTCGATACGTCGGCTGCTCGAATTTCCAGGCGTGGCAGCTCGCCAAAGCCCTCTGGACGAGCGACAGGCACGGGCTTCACCGGTTCGAGACCGTGCAGCCGCGCTATAACCTCCTCTTCCGGCAGATCGAGGACGAGCTGCTGCCGCTGGTGCAGGAAGAGATCCTCGGCGTGATGGCCTACAACCCGATGGCGGGCGGATTCCTGACCGGCAAGTACCACAAGGGAGAGCGTCCCGAGTCGGAGTCGCGGTTCGGGTACTTCCAGGGCCGGATGAAGACATACCACGACCGGTACTGGCAGGAGTCGCAGTTCGACGCGGTGGAGCGATTGCAGGCGTTTTTCGAGCCGAGGGGCAAGCAGCTCTCGCAGGTGGCGGTAGCATGGGTGCTGCAACGACCCGAAGTGACGTGCGCGATCCTGGGAGCCAGCAAGCCGGAGCAGTTGGACGGGACCCTCCCCGCCGTGGACCTGACGCTGGACGAGGAGGAACTGCAAGCCTGTGATGACGCCTGGTTTTCTCTCCCCCGCCCCCGCGACCCTGCAATTGCGTTGCGATGACTGTTACACGACACAGGAAATTAAGGTTTACTCGACTTTAGTAATCGTTTATGGCTATAACAATATCCCCCTTGCTCGTTTCCATGATCTGGTATCGTGCATGGGAGCTACCCTCGTTTGTTACGCGGCTCGGATCATTGATGGGTCGTCCTCCGTCATCTTTCCCGTCAGGACCGACGCTGTATAGCAGAAAATCATCCTTTAAAGGGATATATCGCAGGCTTTTTCCTTTTGCAAAAGGATCATCGGGGACTTTATTGAGGTAGTCCGGAACCAACTCTTCCAATGTCCCGGGAAAAGAGTGACGTTCATACAGGTACACATATAAAGCGTTCTGAGCCTTTCCCAGCGCTGCTTGAGTCTCCTGTACCCGTCGTTTATGCTCGGATATTTCCACGTAAGGTGAAGCTTTCCATAAACCCGATAAAAGAATAATGACGATCAGGTAGATAACCGTAAGTGAAGACACATGTGCATCAAGCTAAGAGTTTAGGGAGGGAGCGATAGAAAGAGGGAAGTTCCT
>JAHWJO010000338.1 GCA_019348365.1 Armatimonadota bacterium
GGACCATGTTAGCATTCAGTTACGCCGTGTCCAAGAATTGGGGTGCACTACAGCCATCTACTCTTGCTATCCCGAGTCGTACCTTCATGTCATCCCGAGCGAAGTCGAGGGATCTGACCGTACGTATAGAGAACCTTACTGTCAGGAGAGAGTCTCCCCTCCTCGGGGTCAGATTCCTCACTTTGCTCGGAATGGCATGGGAGGGAGTCTCTGCGTAAGTCCCACCCAACCTAAACCTTCAGAGATTCCGTAGAGTGAGTCCGAAGGCGGACTTCGTGCTCCTCCCGGCGCGGTTTCAACCGCCGGCCCCCTCCCGTTTTCCGTATGTCCCTACCCGTATTTTCACACCCAACGTTTTAGCATTTGGCTTCAGGCCGGGTGTCATCTGCGCTTTGCATATAACACTGTCTCTCTACCGGAGGCTACGGGGGACTCTGGTTGTAGAGCGACCGTCTCCAAGAACCTTTTCCTCCGTGCCGCACCGTCTCCTTCGAGAAAATTGAGGAAGAGCCTGCGACGGAGAGTCACAGGCTCTTTACCAGGGGTCAGGGATTCGGCGGAAGGGGCGGAAGGCGCTTCACTTCTTCTTGCCCTTGCCGTCCGTCCCTTTACCGTCCGCCAGAGCCTCCAGGCGCGGGCGAGTCTCTTCTTCGCGCAGGAAGCGGAACTTCCGCTCCCGCGTGGTGTGCCGGTCGAGGAGGGCGGCTTCCACCACCAGGTCGCCCCGGTCCTGAGCGAGGAACCGCCGCACCTGCTCGTCCTCCGCCGCTTCCCCGCCGAGTTCCGTCTCTTCTTCGGGGCTGCGGAACGCCGAGATCCTTCGGCCTGCCGCCCACGCCAGCAGCGCCCGGTCGAGCGCGGTGTCGAGGTCGGGGAAGTCGCCGGATTCGCCGGGCTGGAGGTACTTCAGCATCCGGTCCTCGGCGGCCTGGGTCCCCGCCACCACGCCGTAGCGGGAGTAGGGGGTGAACTCGCCGTCGTAGTTGAGGGTGTAGAAGAGGTCGTCGTCGGGCGCGCGGCCCAACTCGGCGAAGAGGCCGCGCAGCACGAACGGCCCGCCGAACGGGTCGCCGAACGCCTTCTTCAGCGCGGGGCTGATCGCAAACCCGACGATCCGCTGCGCCGACACGTCGTCGGGACTGCGGGTGAACCCCTCCTGGTGCGCGACATCGATGGCGGAGATCCGCACCGATTCGATGTCGGACTGCTTGCCGATCCCGGCGAAGATCAGGGTGTCGTAGATGTCGAAGATCTTGCGCTGCTGCCGCCGCAGGGTCAGGAGCAGCACGCCTTCCCGGCAGCTGATCCCCACGACCGGGCTGCCTTCCCGCAGGATGTTCTCGATGTACTCGCTGCGGTGGCGGATGCTCTCGTTCCAATCGTAGGGGCTATACGCCATGCGGATCCTCCGATGCATTCGGGAGGTCGGTCTCGGAGACGCCGGGCGCGAACCCCGCATCCGCAATGGCGTCGCGCGCAGCCATGATCTCCTCGTCGGGCAGGGTCTCCACTCCGTCGGCGGTGAGGATCTTGACGACGGGCAGGATCTTCTGGCTGCCGCCGGTCGCCGAATCGAGGTCGGCGGCGATCTCCAGCAGCGCGAGGGCATCCTGGAGGGAGGTTGTGCGATCCATCTCGCTGAAGCGGCCCTTCGTCTTCACGATGTACTCAAAGACGCCCCGGATGCGCTCGGAGCCGGACCCGGCGGCGGCGTACTCCGGCGTCTCGAACCGCCCGCCCATCCCGTCGTAGAAGTAGATCCGGCCCTGCCGGGCGCGGCGGTCCCACGCGCTGACGATGGGGATGAACGCGCCGATGCCGCTCATCGCCATCTGGATGTTCTGCTGCATGACGCGGGTGATCTCGTGGAGCTGCCCTTCGAGGCTGAGGGGCTGGAGCTGGCTACGCTCGTAGTACTTGAACGAAGTCTGGAGGTACTTCAGGATCTCCATCGCCCGTGCGTACGAGCCGGAGATGCCGATGAGCATGTTGTCGCTCACCGGGACGATCTTTTCCGCCCGGTCGTACATGATGTAGTTCCCGGCGGTGGCGCGGCGGTCGCCCACGTTGATGACGCCGTCCCGGTACTTCACGGCGATGACCGTGGTGCCGTGGGTGTCCTGGACCTGCGCGGCATCCCCGGAGGGCGCGGGCGGGGTGAGCGGCGTTCCGCTCTCGGCGAGCAGGCGCAGGAAGTCACCGGGACGACCCGGCTCATTCAGGTCAGGGGGCGAAGGGGCGGGGTCGGGCGCGCCGGGACTGCCCTGGAGGCGATCCCGGCGGGGGGGAAGGAACGAGTCCAAGGGGCTTACTCCCCGCTTCGCTGGCGATAGCGGCGGGCCTGGTTCGGGTCCACGCGGCGCATGCGCTCGAGGAGGTCCTTGGCATTGGGGCGGCCCACTTCCGGCTGCTTGGGGCCGTCGCCGTCGCCGCCTTCGCGTCGGGTGGGGGAGGGCGGGGCCGGGCGCGGGATCCGCTCCTCGAACTGGATGAGGGGTAACGTGCGATTCATTCGGTTATCTCCTGAAGGACCGTGGGAGGGGAGATCCGGCGGTCCGATCTGATTTAGAGGGAGGGACACTTTGCGACGGTTCGAGCGGGTTTGCGGACTTCCGGTTTCCTCTGAAGGACGCTCATCGACGGAACCGCTCCGTGCATCATGGATCGCCGCCGGAATACGTGAACCTGTAAGAACATGGTGGAGGGGCGATCCGCCCGCTCCCCTTCCCGGCGGAGATATTCTAATTGTGCCAAAAACGATCTCGCTTCTCAAATCCGCCCCTCAATTCGAGGACATGCCTGATGAGAAGCCTCGATGCGGCGGGTTTACGATGAGGCGATCCCGGAAAAGAGAGGAAAGAAGGACTCCGCCTTCCATCCCAGGACCGACGCTGCTTGTTAGGGATCGGGATCTATGGAAAGGTGCCTGGGTCGTCCGGAATTGTATGGCCGGCCTTGGACCGCCCGGCGATGAATCACCGGGCTATTGGGACAAAGCCCGTCTGAAGCCGGGCTGGGCAATTCGGGACCTCTCTCTGAAGAGAGAGCTACCGTGGAGAAGAGTCCCACTTCGAGCGGGACTTCGCACATAATAGCCCGGTGATTCAACGCCGGGCGGTCTAAGGCCAGTCCTGCAACGCCGGGCGACCCAGGCTCCTGCCCGCACACAACTCGAATCGCCCTAGATCTCGATGCGCCTTAGATCAGGACCCCAACGGAGTGTCGGAATAAGGAGATCATGCCGGGAAAAAACCTCCAACTCCATCGTCTTTTCTTCCTCACGCTCCTCTATCGAACGCTCCCCGTTCTCCTCCTCTGGTGCACCAGCCATTTTGCTTTCGCGCAATTCCCGACCTTTCCCCTCTTCCCGAACGGGCCGGCGGAAACGGAGCCATTCAGCGCGCCCGTCCGACTGGAAGACCGTATCCTGTTTCGCATTTACGACGCCAGCCGGGGAGCCGCGCGAGACCGCGCGGACCTCATCAATTTCCGCCTCAACGACCTGCTGCGAGACCTGCCGAACCGCCCGCTTCCGGTCGTCCGGGTGCAGCAGGAAAACGGAAATCCGGTCCTGATGGTCAACGGCGAGCCGCTGCTCACCGTCACGAAAGCAGATGCCGAGGGTCACGGCAAGGAACCCCTGGAGATCGCGCGGGAGTGGGAGCAGCGTCTGGAAACGGCGTTCACCCGCGCGATTCAGGAGCGCCGTCCGGAGTATCTCCGGCAGGCCGCGATACGGGCCGGAACGTTGGTCCTGATCGGTTTCCTCGCTCACCTGGCGCTCTGGTTCATTTTCCAACGCCTCCTGAGCCGGCCGGGAGGGCCGCTCATCGCGCTGCTGTGGCTGGGAATCCTCCTTTACATTCTGGACCTCTTCCCTCAGACGCGCCCGGCGTACAATCTCCTGACCGCCGGGGCGCTGCTGCCCGTCCTCATCGCGGCGGTCGTAATGCTGGGGGCGCTGGTGGCCGCCCGCATCTGGACCCTTCTCCTCCACCTGTTTTTTCCGCCTCTCTCCGACGCCCTGACAACGGAAGAGCGGACGGAGCGGACGCTGCTCCGCCGGATCACGCTCATCGCAGTCGTGCGGGTGACGGGCAACACGATCCTCTGGTTCGTCGCCATCGTGGTGGGCCTGACGTGGGCCGGGGTCAACCTCCCCGCGCTGCTGGCCTCGGCGGGGTTGATCGGCGTCGCCCTCGGCCTCGCCGCGCAGGATACCATGAAGGACCTCGTCGCGGGGATCAACATTCTGCTGGACGACCGGTTCGGCGTGGGCGACGTGATCCGGGTGGGGGAGTACACCGGCAAGGTGGAGCGGTTCAACCTGCGCGTCACCCAGATCCGGGACCTCTCCGGGCGGCTGGTGACCTTCCCGAACCGCGTCATCGAGACGGTGGCGAACCTCACCGCGAGTTGGTCGCAGGTGGACCTGAAGGTGCGGATCCCCTACCGGACCGACCTCCGCCGGGCGATGGAGATCGTGGAGGAGACGGCGAACGGGCTCGCGGAGGAGTGGCCGGAGCGGATCCTGGAGCCGCCGGAGATGCTGGGCGTGAACGCCGTCACCGAGTCGAACCTGGAGCTGCGGATGATCGTGCGGACCACCCCCGGCGACCAGTGGAAAGTGGAGCGGGAGCTGCACCTGCGGGTCAAGGAGGCGCTGGAAGGGGCGGACGTGCCGCCGCCGTTCCCCCATCAGGTCATCTCCGTCATCCCCGACGGGGAAGAGGACGGAAACACCCGATAAGATCCTCTGTTATTCGATGCCTATCCGCAGCAGAGTACGAAAGTACCGGCTTCGCCAGTACGAAACGCTCCTATCCGCCCGCCTGAGGCGGATCTACAATGGAAAAGTGAGTCGCCGGGCGGGGGAACTCTTACCGGGACAGGCAGGCGTTCATCCGGATCTCCTCTCTCTCCTCGTGATCTCCTGAAAACGAAGGAAACCCTGGAGCAAGGGAGAAGGGACCGAGGGCCGCTAAGGGCCCTGGGAACATGAGCTTTTCTCTTGTTTTCACCGGCTGTAAAAATCACACTGGCATTCAAAACCGGGTTTTCCTACCGAGTCTGCTTTGGGGACGCGCCATGAACTGGACCACCACCGCCTACCTTTCGCTGGGCGCCATGATCGGAGTGGCTTCGGGGATCGGGGGGTTCACCTTCGTCTACGCCAAGGGGTACTCCTACCTCACGAACGATCCCGCCGCCTGCGCGAACTGCCACATCATGAGCGACCAATACGAGGGGTGGACCCGCTCCAGCCACCACGCCGTCGCGGTGTGCAACGATTGCCACACCCCGCACAACTTCGTGGGAAAGTGGAGCACCAAAGCCCTGAACGGCTTCTGGCATTCCTACTACTTCACGACGGGGACGTTCCCCGAGCCGATCCGGATCGGCGAGCGCAGCCGGAAGATCACCGAGGAGGCCTGCCGGAGCTGTCACCAGGGCATCACCCAGGCCATCGAAGGGCCGCATCGCGGCGGGGAGAAGGAATCTTGCATCCGCTGCCACGACGATGTCGGGCACCAGTGACATCCTTGCCTAAGAGGGTGTATAGAAAGGAGTGAGAAGAGGGTAAGCTAGAGATATGAACC
>JAHWJO010000339.1 GCA_019348365.1 Armatimonadota bacterium
CGCCGCACCCGGCCAGCGCCGATTCCACCCGCTCGACGATCTCCAGCGCATCCACCAGGGGAATCCGGTCCGGTCGTGACTTATAACGCTGGATCGAGGCGAGGATCTTCTGCACCGTTTTTTCGCCCATGCCGGACAATTGCTTCAGGCGACCGGACGCGGCGGCCTCTTCCAGCTCATCGATGCTCCGCACCCCCAGCTCCCGCACGAGTCGTCCCGCCGTACGGGATCCGATCCCCGGTATCTCCATCAACCGGTGCGCTTCACGCGGGACTTCCTTACGAAGGTCCTCCAGGAAGCTCATCTGCCCGGTCATGACCGCCTCGGAGATTTTCGCCGCCAGCGCCTCCCCGATGTTCGGCAGCTCTTCCAGGCGATGCTCCCGCATCAACACCTCCGCCGGGGTCGCGCTCTCCTCCACCGAACGCGCGGCGCGGCGGTACGCCTGAACCCGAAAGCTCTGCTCGCCCTTTACTTCCAGGAGATCGGCGATCTCCTCAAACATATCTGCGATATCGGCGTTGCGCTTCATGGGGCATGAGCCGTATTAGAAGTAATGGAGTCCGGTGGGAGATGGACAAAAAAGCGCTTCATCGGAGCTTATACCCTGATCCGAGCCACTTGAATACGGTAAGCCCTCATCCTCAGGAAGCGACTCAACCGGATGCAAACTCGACGGCTGGCCGATTTCCGGGGCGAGGGAATCGCGCTAATTCGTGGGATCAGGAAATGAACTTTCCAGTACGACTTCCATGGGGCCGGTCAGCTTCGTGATCCGGAAGCTGAAACGCACCGAATCCCACACCGAAGGCCATTTCGTTCCCTGCCAGATCAGAGTTTCGGTGCCCGGTTCCAGGTACAGGTGGCGTCGCTCGCCGGTGGGTAACCCCTTATCGTAGAAGTAGACGATCACTTCGATATTTCCGGTTGCTGCCTCACCATCGTCGAATAAGACCCGGATTGGATTCCGCTCGATCTCGCTCCGGATGAAGAATCGGTCGCAGGTGAACCAGGCGAAAGGGTCCGTATCGAGAGGGTTTACTTTGATCCGGGTCGGGGAGATCCCCTGAAGACCGGCCCCGCGCGGTACTGCGGGCAGGGTCCAGCCCTGAATGTGAGGGGGAGGATTTCCCCAACTCTCCGGCGTGGGTGCGGGATCGGTTCGACCCTCCTGAAGATGCTGCACGAGGGCGTTCACCAAGGCTCGCCCGAGTCCCCGCCATCCCCCCGGGGTCACGTACCCGCCACCGGCATGGCGGTGATACGTCGTCTCCAGCGTGGCGGCGTGGACGCCGTACCGGAGGGCCTGATAGTAGGTGGAGGTCTGCTCGTACAGCTCCTGGCTCCAATTGAGAGCGCTGAAGGAATAGTCCTCCACCCTGGCGGGGCAGTCTTCCGGGGCATATTCTTCCAGTCGCTTCCCGAGAGTCCAGGTCTCGTCCCATTGCGGGGTCCCGTAGGACAGGCGGGAGGGGAGCCAGAACGAAACGTCGCCGGGAGCGGGAGCGTGCAGGTCCACGAACAGCCGGTAAGGATAACGCTGCGCGGCCTCGTCGATGGCGGGGATGAGCGCCCGGATTTCGGGGTGGACGGGGCGGGTGCACCAGTCCCGGTTGAAGTCGCGAGGGGGGCGGTCCTTGCCGTAGCGGCCCCGTACCACGCCGTCCAGATCGACGAACGGGGCGACGAGGAATACGAGGTGGCTCCGACACCAGTCCCCGGCCTCCGTCTCGGAGAGGAACGCGTCGATGATCCCCTCCAGCACGAACGAACCCGGCACCTCTCCGGCGTGCTGCCGCGCGATGAAGACGCACAGTTCCCTGGGATGGCGACTCTGGGGGTCCTCCAGACGGAGAAGGGGGAACTCCATGCCCTCCCCGGTTTTGCAGAGGGAGTCGGCGCGAAGGAAGGGAGAAGAGCGATAGGGGGAGAGGAAGGCCCGGAATTCGGCGCGGCCGTAGGGGTAGCACGAAGCGACGTACGTCTCATCGGTTTCCGGGGTGAGGGTGAATTGGAACCGCTTCGTTTCCGGGTCCCACTCTACCGCCGAAGGATCAAGCCGCCGCCACTCGCCGCCGGCCCCCTCGCGCACGACCGGGAGGACGGCGCCGTACCCGCCCCACCCCAGCATCTCCGTCACGTTCTCCTGCACAAAGGTAAGGCGGCGGTCCCGACCCTCGCGGATGCAAAAGGCGAACGCCATCCCCTGCGGGCTTCCCTCCAGCGGGGCTTGGAAGCCTATCGTTTCGGGGGAGGGAAATCGGACGTTTTCCACCGCCCCGCCCTCGTAATCATCGGTGATCCGGAGCATGCATCCCTCCCGCGCGATTGTATGCATAGACTTTTCACGATGGGTGAGAGTGCCCGGCGAATGAATTCGCGGGCAACAACGGCACGAAGTCGCCCTCCGGCGACTCCACCCCCAGTGCAGAATCAACAAAGGTATTGTGCATAGGGAGAACCCTCTCTGGAGTGCGGCGGCTTGCCGCCGCTTTCACACCGGATGAGGAGGGCCCATTGCGGCGGCAAGCCGCCGCACTCCCTAACACAACATGTCCGTTGTCTTTGCACTAGCTCGCCCCCTCAGAAGAGCGACAGGGGAGTCCGCGAAGGCGGACTTCGTGCCCCTTCAGGCGCGGTTTTAACCGCCGGCCACCCCCCACATTTAACATCCAACGTTTTAATGAATGATATGCGCTTGGTGACGTGAGGTCTTTGCGCCCTCTCAATCCGGAATTCCAGCAGGAATCACGCTGGGATGCAGTCGAACTCCACCCATGGCATATTCCATCGGCACCACGACTTCTCCTGTTCTGGAAAGGCCCGGACGTTGCAGGCTCCCCCCGGCGCGACCTCTTCCGTTCCCCCTCCCAAAAAGAATCCGATCGCGGCCCGGATGTCCGGAACGCTGGCATCGCTTTCCTTCCTGATCCTCCTCGCCGTCATCCTTTCCTTCTCCACCCCCAACTTTGCGTCGCCGGAAAATCTGAAGCAGATCGCGGTGCAGGCGGCGGTGGTGGCGATCCTTGCGTGCGGGCAGACGGCGGTCATCATCTCCGGCAACATCGATCTGTCGGTGGGGTCGGTCATGGCGTTTGCCGGGGTAGCCGCCGCCCAGTCCGCCAAGCTGTACGGGTTCGGCGTGTGGGAGAGCGCCGGAATCGCGTGCATGTCCGGCCTCCTCATCGGCACGGTCACCGGCCTTATCACGGCTTTCGGGCGGATTCCCTCGTTTATCGTCACACTGGGAATGATGGGAGTGGTGCAGGGAATGGCGGGAATCCTGTCCGGGTCCATCAATATCGGCGGCCTGCCCCCCGGCTTCGAGATCTTCGGTTTCGGGGAATTGTTTGGCGGGAGTGGGAGGGCCGGTCTGCCTTACGCGATCCTGATGATGCTCACCGCCGCCGTGGGGATGCACGTCGCGCTCTCCCGCACCCGCTGGGGGCGCTCCCTGTATGCCATCGGGGGCAACACGGAAGCCGCGCGGCTGTCGGGGATCTCCCTGCCCCGCTCGCTCGTCGCGGTGTTCGCCCTGTCCGGGCTGCTGGCGGGGTTCGCCGCCATCGTCAACATCTCGCGGGCGAGTGTGGCATCCAAGGAAGCCGGGGTCGGGTACGAGCTCGATGCCATCGCCGCGACGGTCGTCGGGGGCACCTCGCTCTTCGGCGGGCAGGGCGGCATCCCCGGCACAATTATCGGCGCGTTCCTCATCTACACGATCCGCAACGGGTGCGCCCTGATGGGCCTGGGGCCGGATCCCCAGCGGGCGCTGATCGGCGCGGTCATCATCCTGGCTGTCCTGTACGACCGCTACGGCCCCGGAACGAAGAAGTGATTCCAGCTTTATGCCGCACTATTCAACCATCGATCAGGGATATTTCACAAATTGCAATTTGCGCCCGGCGATTAAAATCGCGGCTACAACGGCACGAAGTCGGCCTGCGCCGACTATCCCATTGACCCGTCCTTCGGCCTTCGCCGGGTCTTTAACCTGCGGAGGCGGGTTTCGTGCCTGTGTTGCCGCCCTTTTAATCGTCGGGACTTCGAAATAACCATGAGCCATCTATTTTGTTTTCTGAGGAGAATTATATGAATCAGCGAGGTTATGGAGTGGGCGCTGGGGCGCTTCTGGGTGTCGCCCTTCTTCTTTCCGGGTGCCAGAGGCCAGATACGACGACCCAGACGGGTGAAGCTCCGGCGAACGCCAACGCTCCCGCCACGACCGCCGGCGGGAAGACGTACCGGATCGCCGTCATCCCGAAAGGCACGGCGCATTCCTTCTGGCAGACCGTGAAGGCCGGTGCCGAGGCCGCCGGGGCTGAAGAGAACGCGCAGATCATCTTTCAGGGGCCTTCCAAAGAGACCGACATCTCCGAACAGGTCAATCTCGTCCTGAACCAGGTGAACAGCAACGTGGATGGGATCGTGCTGGCCGCGACCGACTCGGAAGGTCTCGTGACGCCGGTGAAGACCGCCATGGCGAAAGGCGTGCCCGTCGTCACCATCGACTCGGGGTTGAGCCAGCCCGTCTCCCACGCTTACATCGCGACGGACAACGTAGATGCCGGTCGCCGCGCGGCGGATGTACTGGCGAAGGAACTCGGCGGGAAAGGAAAAGTGGGGGTGATGCCGTTCCTCAAGGGCGCGGCGTCGTCCGACGAGCGGGAGAAAGGCTTCATGGAAGGGATCAAAAAGTACCCGAACATCCAGGTCGTCTCCACCCTCTACAATGAAAGCGATCCGGCCAAGGCGCTCGACCAGACGATCAACATGCTGACGGCCCATCCCGATCTCGACGGCATCTTCGCGGCCAACGAGCCGGGGGGAGTCGGCGCGGCGAACGCCCTGCGGCAGCGCGGCCTGGCCGGCAAGGTCAAGCTCGTCGCCTTCGACACTTCCGAAGAGGAATTGCGGGCGTTGAACGAGGGCGTCATCCAGGCGCTGGTGGTGCAGAACCCTTACAAGATGGGGTACGACGGCGTGAAGACGGTGATGAAGGTGATCCGTAAAGAACCGATCATCGAGAAGTACCAGGACAGCGGCGTGGCGGTGGTGACGAAGGAGAACCTGAACACGCCGGAAATCCAGAAGCTGGTCAACCCCGGCAAACCCGCCACCGGGTAGCTTTCAACCGGAGCGCGATGCAATAATGATCCCCTCGGCCGTGAGTAGGCCGAGGGGATCATTATTGTGTATTTATTCGAGTGTGTAGTGGAGCGGCTCGGCGCGTACTTCCAGCGTGCGGGGGTCCTCCTTGAAATAGAGTTAGACAGTCGTCCTCGCCTTCTCTCCCAGGTAGGTGACGTGAACCGTTCGGGAGCGCCTCCCGCCGGAAGCCCGATAGCTCACTTCGATGTCCCTGTCCTGAATCGCGTTGCGATCCCGGTTGAAGACCTCCATCGGCAGGATGAATAAGCCGCCTGGAATATAAAGGTTCAGGCGGCTTATTCTTGTTCAGGACCCTGAAGGGCTATTTAACGGGGATCTTCAGGATTGAAGCGCCGGTCCGGTTCGCCATCGTGGTCGCCCGGACTTCAAGCGTGTGCGCGCCGGCGGGGAGCCGGTCCGTCACGATCCGGTATCCCTCGC
>JAHWJO010000340.1 GCA_019348365.1 Armatimonadota bacterium
CGTCTTCTCTTTTACCATCCTGGTACCTACCTTTACGACTGAATTGCGCCTACAAAACCTAATTCAACAGAACTTCACCCTCGCTTAAGACGAGGGGAGCATCCCGACTCTACCACGTCGGGCGCGGAGGTTGCAGGCCGCCTTCGATCCACATGAACCGCCCGTTCACCTCCGCCGCCTCCGCGTGCAGAATCCGCAGGACGAGGTCCGCCGCCTTCTCCGGCGCATCCCCGCCTGTCTCCTCCACGAGGCCCGACCAGTTCCTCGCGCCCTGCGCCTCCGGTCCCCGCGACTCGGCGTCATGGGTGATCGCCGCCCACATCTCGGACTTCACCTCGCCGGGATGGATCGCCGTGCAGCTCGCGCCGCTGTCGCCCAACTCCTCCGCCATCTGGCGGGTGAAATAGTTCAGGGCGTACTTCGATAGATTGTACGCGCTGTTCATCCCGTGAGGCTCGGACAGCCCGGCGGCGGAGCTGACGTTCACGATCCGGCCCCACCCGCGCTCGACCATAGCGGGGGCGCAGATCCGGCAGAGGAGATACGGCGCGTACAGGTTCGTCAGCAGGGTCTCCCGCCAGCGGACCGGGTTGCTCCGGCGGAGCGGCGCGAACTCCCCGTGTACCCCGGCGTTGTTGACGAGAATCAGCGGCTCGCCCCAGCGCGCCCGCAGGTCGTCCCAAACGGCCTCCATCGCTTCGGGAGAGCTCGCGTCCGCCGCATAGATCCGGCACGTTCCCTCCGATTCCCGGAGGGCCGATTCCGTCTCCCTCAGCTTCTCCTCCTGCCGACCGACGAGGGCGACCCGGATGCCCGCCTTCGCCAGCGCGAGCGAGACCGCCCGCCCGATTCCACTCCCCGCCCCGGTCACGACCGCCACCTGCCCGGTGAGCCGCATGCCCCTCCCCTTCCCCGCGATTTCACGAACGCCGCTGCGGACATTCAGCCCCGGATGTGATATAGTTTCATTTAACAGGCCCCTCCGTATTCTCCTCCCCATTTTTCTCCGCAAAGCTCCATCTTCGGAGGGCCAATGGTGGAGCTAAAGGGTGTCTTCCGTTGGAGGCATGCCGAATCGGGTGGAAACGCGAAACATCACGCTCGGATGGGCCTCCCAATACATGTCTTATTCGATTTTCCTAAATTCATTTTCATAGGTGAAGCATAGTGAAGTCCGTCATGATCGGGGCCGCTTTCCTGGCCTCCCTGGCCCCCGTAGTTCTGATCGCCGCCGTCACGCCCGCTCCAAAAGCATCCCCTCCCGCTAAGGAGGCGGCGCGCCCGGCGGCGGGCGCTCCCTCCTCCGTCGACGGCGTGAAGTTCTTCGAGAGCGAGATCAAGCCGATCCTGGACCGGAACTGCGTGCCGTGCCACAGCGGCACGAACCCGCAGGGGAAGCTGCTGCTCACCAGCCGGGATGCCCTCCTGAAAGGCGGCGTGAGCGGTCCCGCCGTGTCGCTGGAGAAGCCGGAGACAAGCCTCTTCCTCACCGCGATCCACCACGAGAAGGGGAAGCAGATGCCTCCCGGCCGGAAGCTCCCGCAGCCGCAGCTCGACGCGCTGGACCGCTGGGTGAAGATGGGCCTGCCCTGGACCGAACCGAAAGCTGAAAAACCGGGGGAGAAAGCCGAAGCGCCCCCGCAAAAGGCGGTTCACTGGGCGTTCCGGCCCATGCGCCGCCCGGCCCCGCCCGCCGTGAAGAAGAAGGAGTGGGTCCGCAGCCCGGTGGATGCGTTCCTCCTGAATCCGCTGGAGGCGAAGGGTCTCGCGCCCAACCCCCCCGCCGGCAAGATCGCCCTCCTCCGCCGCGCCACCTACGACCTGACCGGCCTCCCCCCCACCCCGGAAGAGGTCCGCGCGTTCCTCGCCGATGCCTCTCCCGACGCATACGAGAAGGTCGTGGACCGCCTCCTCGCCTCGCCGCAGTACGGTGAGAAGTGGGGACGGCATTGGCTCGACCTCGTCCGCTACGCCGAGACCAACAGCTACGAGCGCGACGGCACGAAGCCGAACGCCTGGAAGTACCGCGACTACGTCATCGACTCGTTCAACCAGGACAAGCCCTATAGCCGGTTCGTGATGGAGCAGCTGGCCGGGGACGAGCTGGCTCCCCGAACCCCGGAAAGCCTGATCGCCACGGGGTACTACCGCCTGGGGATCTGGGACGACGAGCCGTCCGACCCGCAGCAGGCCCTCTACGACGACCTGGACGATGTCGTGAACACGACGAGCCAGGTCTTCCTCGGCCTGACGGTCAGCTGCGCCCGCTGCCACGATCACAAGCTCGACCCGATCCCCCAGGACGACTACTACAAGTTCCTCGCCTTCTTCGCCGGGGTGCAGCGGTACGGCGGGCCGGGCAGTGGCCGGGACGTGCGCCACTCCCTCCGCCCGCTCGCCCCTCAAGCCGAGCAGGAGAAGTACCGGAAAGAGATCGAGGCCCACCGGGCGAAGGTGAAGGCCAATGACGAAGCGGTCGAGGCGCTGGAGAAGCGGGTGATGGACGACCTCATCCCGGTCGAGAAAGAGGAATTCCGGAACGAGAACGCCCGGCCCGACATCCTGAAAAAGCGGGTGCCCCGCCTCCTCAGCGAGGGCGATTTCCAGCGTTACCTCGCCCTGCGGGAGGAGCGCAAGGCGCTGGAGCGGCAGAGGCCGAAGGCGTTGGACATGGCGCTCGCCGTGACCGAGGCGAAGGAGCCGCGCGAGACTCGCGTCCTCATGCGGGGTAATCCGCACGTCCCCGGCGAGAAGGTCGAGCCGGGGTTCCCGACGGCGCTCTCCCCGCCAAAGCCGGTCATCGCGCCGTCGCCCTACGGAGATACGTCGGGGCGGCGACTGGCGCTGGCCCGGTGGATCGCCTCCCCCGGCAACCCGCTCTCGGCGCGGGTCCTCGCCAACCGGCTCTGGCAGTACCATTTCGGGCGGGGCATCGTCCGCTCGTCGAACAACTTCGGCCTCCAGGGCGACCCCCCGACCCACCCGGAACTGCTCGACTGGCTGGCGAGCGAGATCGTGACGAAAGGCTGGCGGCTCAAGCCGATCCATAAGATGCTCATGCTCTCCAGCGCCTACCGGATGTCCTCCAAAGGGAACCCGGTCGCGCTGCAGAAGGACCCGGAGAACGACCTCTTCTGGCGGTTCGACATGCGGCGGCTCCAGGCCGAGGAGGTGCGGGACTCGATTCTCGCGGTGAACGGCAGCCTGAACCCGGAGCGCGGCGGGCCGAGCATCTACCCGGAGATCCCCGAAGAGGTGCTCGCGGGGCAGTCCCGTCCCGGCGAGGGCTGGGGCCGGTCCACGCCGGAGCAGCGGCGGCGGCGGAGCGTCTACATCTTCGCGAAGCGGTCGCTGGTGACGCCGATCCTGGCGAGCTTCGACGGCCCGGAGACGGACTCCACCTGCCCGGTGCGGTTCTCCACCACGCAGCCCACGCAGGCGCTCGGGATGCTCAACAGCACGTTCCTGAACGAGCAGGCGAAGGTCTTCGCCGGGGAGCTGATTCGCAAAGCCGGGACGGACCCGGCGGACCGGGTGAAGCTCGGCCTGTGGCGCGTCCTCCAGCGCGCCCCCACCGAGGCGGAGATCCGGCGCGGAGCGGCGCTGATTGCGTCGCTGCAGAAGGACGAGAAGATGAGCGCGGAGGCGGCGCTGGAGTCGTTCTGCCTCGTCGCCCTGAACCTCAACGAGTTCATGTACCTGGATTAGAGCCGTCTGGGAGTCGGGGAGTCGCCCTCACCCCCGGCCCCTCTCCCAATGCTGGGAGAGGGATGACTATTCCGGTCATGAATTCCTTCGGAGTGAGGTTTTACCTGGATCGGTACAGTATCAGGTTCACCCCCTGGAGTCATGCTTTCGGCTCCCCTCTCCCAGCATTGGGAGAGGGGCCGGGGGTGAGGGCCCTCCCCTCCCTCACCCCGATAACCCTAAACTAAACGATACGTTCATTTCAATAAAGGAAGAGGATGATGGACCCTCGCAAATTCGATAACGAATCCGGCCAGCCGAAAGTCCTGTGCGGGAGAACGCGCCGCCAGTTCCTCTGGGAGGCGGGGGCGGGCTTCGCCGGGGTGGCGCTGGCGGGCATGCTGGGCGGCGACGGCTTCCTGTCCTCCCAGGCGTACGCCGCCGACGGGACGACCCCGTGGAAGAACCCGCTCGCCCCGAAGCCGCCGCACCACACGCCGAAGGCCAAAAACGTCATCTTCCTCTTCATGTACGGCGGCCCGAGCCAGATCGACACCTTCGACTACAAGCCCAACATGAAGGGGATGGACAACAAGACGGTCGAGGTCAAGACGTTCGGGCGGGGCGGGCACAAGAACGTCGGGCGCATCGTCGAGCCGCGCTGGAACTTCAAGCAGTACGGCGAGTGCGGCAAGTGGGTCAGCGACCTCTTCCCCCACGTCGGGACCTGCGTGGACGACATCGCCTTCCTCCACTCCATGACCGCCGATTCCCCCATCCACGGCTCCGCCATGCTCCAGATGAACTCCGGGCGCATCCTGAGCGGGAGCCCGTGCCTCGGGTCGTGGGTGAACTACGGCCTCGGAACGGTGAACCAGAACCTGCCGGGGTTCGTCGTCATGCTCGATCCGCGCGGCGGCCCGATCTCCGGCGCGAAAAACTGGAGCAGCGGCTACATGCCCGCCTCCTACCAGGGCACTCTCTTCCGCTCCACCGGCGCGCCCATCCTCGACCTGGAGCGCCCGAAGAGCATGAGCGACAAGCTCCAGCGCAAGCTGATCGACACGCTTCAGGAGTACAACGGGGAGCACCAGGCTCCCCGCGTCGATAACTCGAACCTCGCGGCGCGGATCGCCAGCTACGAGCTCGCCTACCGGATGCAGGCCACCGCGCCGGAGGCCGTGGACCTGAACAAGGAGACCGAGGAGACGAAGAAGCTGTACGGGCTGGACGACCCCCGGAGCGCGGTGTTCGGGCGGCAGTGCCTCATGGCCCGCCGCCTGATCGAGCGCGGGGTGCGGTTCGTGCAGATCTACTCCGGCGGCAACCACATCGACTCCACCTGGGACGCCCACGACGACCTCGTGGTGAACCACACCCTCCACGCCGGGGAGACCGACAAGCCCATCGCAGGATTGATCCAGGACCTGAAGCGGCGCGGGATGCTCGACGAGACGTTGATCGTCTGGGGCGGGGAGTTCGGGCGGCAGCCCACCGCCGAGTATGAGAAGGGCACGGGCCGGGACCACAACAGCTACGGGTTCACGATGTGGATGGCGGGGGGCGGCATCAAGGGCGGCGTGAGCGTGGGCCAGACCGACGAACTGGGCAGCCGGGCCGTTGAGGACCCATTCCACGTCAAGCACCTCCACGCGACCATCCTGCACCAGATGGGCCTCGATCCTAACCACCTGACCTACTTCTACGGCGGCCTGGAACAGAAGCTCGTCGGGGTGGAGGGCGCGCAGCCGATCAAGCAGATCATCTGAGGGAAAGCCCTTTGGGGGAGTCGGTAGCCAAGAGTCGGGAGTCAGTAGAAAAACGCCCTCACCCCCGCGCTTCGCGCTGGCCCTCTCCCAATTCTGGGAGAGGGG
>JAHWJO010000032.1 GCA_019348365.1 Armatimonadota bacterium
CCAATGGGCAATTCTATGCGGCCACCTCATCCTACCCCCGCCCCCCATACCCGGGGAGGATCTATCGCACCGCAGATTCATCGATAGTGAACACCCTCTCCCTTGAAGGATCGGATTATATCATCTCCCCTTTGGCCTTCACCCCTGATAGCGAAGCCCTGCTGGTTTCGATCTACAACGGCAGGTGGGATGAAGGCGGGTCGATCTATTCGTATGAACTCTGGAGCGTATCCACGGGGAAATTCCTGCGGACCGTCGCTCGCGCAGACCCCTATTCCCGCGCCCTGTCCGACGGGCGGACTCTGGCAGTCCAGTTGAAACGGATCGATTCGGCGAGTTCGACACAGGTGGTCACGTTACGGGTGTATGATGTTGCGGAAGCGAAATTGCTCCACAGCGCATCCCATCCCTCTCCGGGTAAAGATTCAAATGGTGCTTTTATCTCCCCCTTCCTCCGTCTGGATGTGAAGCAGCATCCCCCCAATTACGAGGCAACGGCATTCGCAGATATGAAAAAGAATGTCTATCTCACCTTCAACGCTCCGGACCGGAGCCTTCAACTCTGGGAATTGACGACGGGACGACTCCTCCAGACATTCCGCCTCCAGGAGGAGGATCCCGACCCCGCATACACTGGCGTGTCGGCCCAGGTTTCCCTGGACGGAAAAACCGTGATGCTCAAGAGCGCCACCCGCGTATCGCTGTGGCGGGTGGAAGACGGGAGCCGCGTGGCGAATTACGATCAGGAAGTCTCCGGGATGAGATTACTCACTTTTTCTCTGGACAGTCGGCTCATGGCTTATATCGAAAGCAACGGGGCGCTGGCCGTAGCGATAAACCCTGTGAAGGGTGGATTCGTGCTCGGGGATGTTGATACTGATGGGACGGTGAACGTTCGGGATGCCATTCTGACTCTCAGGTTCATCACCGAGTTGGCTTCTCCCACTCCAAGGGAGAAGCAGGCCGCAGATCTTTCAGGGGATTCGATCATCAGCGTCACGGATGTGATCCTCATCCTGCGGAAGGCTGTCGGGCTGAACCCGACCCTCTAGCCGCGCCTCTCCTGAGAGATAGAGGAAGGTACTGGCGCTCCACGCCTACTCCCTCGCGTTCGACCACCCCCAAACCGGCGAGCGGCTGACCTTCACCTCCGACCCTCCGGGGGACTTCGCGGAATTACTGTCCTTCCTGCGGGAGCACGCCCGGCGGTAATCGGATGAATTATGATGAGCGACACATTCCCAGCATTAGCCGTCGAAGCCGAAAAATTCAAGGCGTGGAGGGACACCCATTTCCCGCTTGGAGAGCTATATGGTGAGTGGGAGGAAGACTACCCCGATTGGGATCGGATCTATTCCACTTTTCTAAAGTTCCTCCGAGATGTCCCATTTCAACTGTGGAATCAGGAAATCGTCAACACGGTTCTCTATATCATCGCCAGGAATAATGAGCCCGAATATTTGGTGAGTGAGTTTTCGGAAGATCCGGAACGGCTCCTTTTTCTGGCGGAAGCCGGCCTCCATTCCTCGGAGAGAGACGCAAAGTGGCAGTTGATAAAAGAATTAGGGGAATTAACCAACCGCACCCCGGAAGTGGAATCACTCCTGAAAGCTTACGCCCAGGATGAAGATGAATACGTACGCCGACAGGCGCTGATGAACCTTGGGCGGATCAAATCTTCAGCGGTGGAAGAATATGTGGCAGACGCCTGGAATACCGGGCATGAGTACCAGCGCATGGCTGTCCTGAGCGCACTTAGAGATCTCCATTCACCCCTGTTGAGCATCTATCTTGAAAAAGCGGAAGCAGACGGTAGGAAACATTTAGCGGAGTTTGCGGATAAGATTCGAAGAGGGGTTGTCGATTAAAACGGAACGCCTCTCTTCACTCGCCTCTCTCTTTTCAAATTAGAAATAAAAAAATGGTAATGGTTCAAAGTGGGAGGAGGGTACAAAGTGTTAGGAACCGATCCATGAGCGGATTCGGCTCCCCTCCCCGCGTCGGGGAGGGGCTGGGGGAGAGGTCCACCCCCTTCCGCAAGCCGAGATCATCCTTCTCATCTGATCCACTACCAAAAAATCTTTGCGGGGCTTCCTTCCGCACCTAAATGGGTATACGACAACGATAGTCTCGGACTCTCCTACATCTTCACGCCTGAAGATCTCTCCCACAGGGGAGGCGGCATACACGAGTTGAACATCGCCCTGGCCGTGATCGATGGGATAATCCTGATCCTCGGCCTGTTCTCCAGCGCCATCAAGAACAGGACAAGGACAACGGCAATAACGCCTCTGTTTCCGCCGTATCTCACTCCCCCCGAATGAGTTGCACGACGCTCATAGGAGTTCCGGCAGGGATGCCGCATCTCTGAGCGAAATAGACGCTGGTCGTTTTTGATCCAATGGTCCTCAGTGCGCGCCTCTCTATCCTCCTCTCTCTTCACGCTCCACCGGGAAGGAAATTCCAAATGGCAAACGTCTCCGGCATGCAGAAAAACGATCCCGCTCACCGCCTCCGCACCGCTCTCCCGAAGATCGGCATCCGGCCCACCATAGACGGGCGCTACGGCGGCGTCCGCGAGTCCCTCGAAGGGCAGACGATGGGCATGGCGCAGCGCACCGCCGATTTCCTTCAGGGGAACCTCCGCCACGCCTCCGGCCTCCCGGTGGAGGTGGTGATCGCGGACACCTGCATCGGCGGGGTGAGCGAGGCGGCGAAGTGCGAGGAGAAGTTCCAGCGGGAGGGGGTTGGGGTGTCGCTCACCGTCACGCCCTGCTGGTGCTACGGCTCCGAGACGATCGACATGAACCCGATCCGCCCCAAGGCGATCTGGGGATTCAACGGCACCGAGCGCCCCGGCGCGGTCTACCTCGCGGCGGCGCTGGCGGGCCACAACCAGAAGGGACTCCCTGCCTTCGGGATCTACGGGCGCGACGTGCAGGACACCACCGATGTCGTCATCCCCGGCGACGTGCAGGCCAAAATCCTCCAGTTCGCGCGGGCGGGGCTTGCCGCCGCCGCCATGCGCGGGACCTCCTACCTCGCGATGGGCGGCGTCTCCATGGGGATCGCGGGTTCCATCGTCGATCACGAGTTCTTCGAGGAGTATCTCGGGATGCGGGTGGAAGAGATCGACATGACGGAGTTCACCCGCCGCATCGACCGGGAGATCTACGACCGGGACGAGTACGAGCGGGCGATTCGGTGGGTGCGCGAGAACTGCCCCGAGGGCGAGGACCGCAACGAGCCGGAGAAGCGGCGCACCCGCGAGCAGAAGGACCGCGATTGGGAGATCAGCGTCAAAATGGCGATCATCGCGCGGGACCTGATGATCGGCAATCCGAAGCTCGCCGAGATGGGATTCAAAGAGGAGGCCGAGGGCCACAACGCCCTCGCAAGCGGGTTCCAGGGGCAGCGTCAGTGGACCGACCATTTCCCTAACGGCGACTTCCTGGAGGCGATCCTCACCACCTCGTTCGACTGGAACGGCATCCGCCAACCCTACATGGTCGCGACGGAAAACGATTCGCTCAATGGCGCGTCGATGCTCTGGGGCCACCTGCTGACGGGCACGGCGCAGCTTTTCGCCGACGTGCGCACCTTCTGGAGCCCCGACGCGGTGAAGCGCGTGACGGGCCACACCCTGAGCGGCAAGGCGGAGGGCGGCGTCCTCCATCTCATCAACTCCGGCCCCGCCGCCCTCGACTGGACGGGCGAGATGAACGGGCCGGACGGCCCGACCCTGAAGCCGTGGTGGGAGATCACGCCGGAGGAGGCGGGCCGGTGCCTCGACGCGACGCGCTGGTGCCCCTCAATGGTGGAGTACTTCCCCGGCGGCGGGTGGAGCACCGACTTCACCACGCGCGGCGAGATGCCCGTGACGATGTTCCGGATCAACCTGGTGCGGGGGCTGGGGCCGGTCCTCCAGATCGCCGAGGGGTACGCCGTGAACCTGCCGGAGGAGGTCCACCGCACGCTGGACGAGCGGACCAACCCCACATGGCCGACGACTTGGTTCGTGCCCAACCTGACGGGGGAGGGCCCGTTTACGGACGTGTATCAGGTGATGAACCACTGGGGCGCGAACCACGGCGCGATCAGCCACGGCCATATCGGCGGGGAGTTGATCGCTCTCGCGGCGATCCTCCGCATCCCGGTGGAGATGCACAACGTCCCGGCGGAGCGGGTGTTTAGGCCCACCGCCTGGATGCGGCACGGGGGGATGGACCCGCAGGGGGCCGACTACCGCGCCTGCCAGACCTACGGCCCGCTGTATCGATAACTTCTGTTGGGTGAAATACCGGGTGAATCATGTCATCACAGACCGCAGACGACATCTATGAAGAGGTGGTGAAGCGGCTTCCCGCCGCAGAGCGTTTACGGCTCATCGAACGAATTGCCCATGGCCTCGCTGCCCCGGAAGAACAGAGGGGGGGTTCGGAGGAGGCGGGAGAGGTGGCGCTGTGGCGATCCGCTTCTGCTTCCGTCCTGCAAGAGGTATGGGATAACGATGAAGATGCCGCCTATGACGAGTTATGATCGTGGCGACCTTGTCCTGGTGGAGATCGTCTTCAGCGGCTCTCCCGGCTCAAAACGCCGTCCTGCGGTGGTGATCAGCACTCGTGCGTTCAACGATGCGGGCATCAAGCTGATCGTAGCAGCGGTAACCAGTAACATAGCAGCCCCTTTTCGTCCCGGAGATACGCTGCTCAGAGACTGGGAATCAGCCGGTCTTCTCAAGCCCTCTGCCGTCCGGGGGGTGCTGGCAACGGTGGATAAAAGCGAAGTGATGCGGAACCTGGGAACGCTGACCGATACGGATCTTATAGCGGTGGATCGGGGCCTTTCAGAAGTCCTGGGTTATACGATCTCTCCCGCACCGTGAGCTACCTCTCCAGAGGGGGCTGTTCGCGGATGTGTATCAGGTGATGAACCACTGGGGCGCGAACCACGGCGCGATCAGCCACGGGAACATCGGCGGGGAGTTGATCGCGCTGGCGGCGATCCTCCGCATCCCGGTGGAGATGCACAACGTCCCGGCGGAGCGGGTGTTTAGGCCCACCGCCTGGATGCGGCACGGGGGGATGGACCCGCAGGGAGCCGACTACCGCGCCTGCCAGACCTACGGGCCGTTGTACCGATGACTTCTATGATTTTTGGGGAGGGACTCGGCCTCTCATCACGTCACCCCCCTATTGGTCTCTTCGCAGCTATCATATCGATAGTCAGATCGGGCTGGAATTATCCTTGGATGATTTTATTGCCAGGCTGGTCACTGTTTTTGAAGAAGTGCGTCGAGTATTGAGAGAAGACGGAACTCTCTGGCTTAATATTGGTGACTCATACGCATGCCGGAAGACAGGGGCTCCCTTCATGCAACCCTCTCTTGTAATCCACGAGCTGGACCGACAAAGTAAAATTCGGCAGGATTCCAGGGATGAGGAGATTAAGAAGAGGACTGTTGTGCCGGGTCCGGGGGATCGGGCCGGGAATCTACTCCCACGCCAGTCGAGGTTATAAAAACACGGGTCAGGAGAACCCCCGCGCGAACGTTAGCGCGCAGGTGGAGAGCGTCATTTAGAGAGGGTTGCCGGTTCATGCCTGAAAGTAACGGAACGGAATTCGATTTTATCATCGTCGGCGGGGGGATGCCGGGGATCTGCGCAGCCCTGGCCGCCGCCCGCCATGGCGTTCGCACCGCTCTCGTCGAGCATGCCGAAGCGCTGGGCGGGGATGCGAGTCGACTCGTCCGCCGCCCCATTCTGGGATCGGACGTGTGGGGGCAGCGGCCCTACGGGCGAGAGACGGGCCTGCTGGAAGAGATCCGGCTGGAGAACGCCGCGCGCAACCCGGAACACGATTGGGAGAAATGGGATGCCCTCCTGGAAGAGTGGACGCAGCGCGAGCCGAATTTGACCCTTTTCCTTCGGACGGAGCTGGGCGCGGTGGAGGTGGGGGAAGGGGGGTTCCTCACCGGGATCACGACGACTCGGGAAGGGGAGACCTTCCGCCTGACCGCGCCGCTGTACGCCGACTGCACCGGGGATGGCGAGCTGGGGGTAAAAGCCGGGGCCGACACCCGCACCCTCGCGGAGACCCGCACCGAAACCGGCGAGAGCCTCGCCCCGGAGACGGCCCCGGCGGCGGACCCCGCTTTCCGGCCCGTTCACCGGCTGCTGGGGGAGGTCGTGCTGACGGAGAATGACCTGCGGGAGGGCCGCGTCTTCGAGGATGAAGTGGCCTACGGCGGGTGGCCCCTCACCGAAGACTGGGACTGGAACCCCGAAGACGCCGAGCGGCGCGCGGACCTCTGGCTGCCCCGGATGTACGGGATCCCCCTGCGGAGCCTTGTCTCCCGCAACGTGCCGAATCTGATGATGGCAGGGAGCATCGCGAGCGCGACGGCGGTGGCGCGGCGCTCGACCGGCGTGATGGGGACCGGCGCGACGATGGGGCAGGCGGTGGGAACGTGCGCCTTCCTATGCAAAAAACACGGCGTGGCTCCCCGCGACGTGGCGGAACAGCACCTCTGGGAGCTTCAGCAGACGCTCCTGAAGGACGATGCCTATCTCGTGGGCCGCCTCAGCGAGGACCCAAACGACCTCGCGCGGTTCTCGCGGGCGGTGGCGACCAACAAGCTCGAAGCCGATACCATCCCCAGCAACGTGATCAACGGCCTCACCCGCCCGACCGAGGAGTGGCCCCAGCTGTGGGCCTCCAACCCGAAGAACGGCTTTCCCACGAACGTCGAGATCGACTTCGTCGAGCGGCGGGTCATCGATTCCGTTTACCTCACCTTCGATACCGGCCTGAGCCGGCCCCTCACAATCACCGATGATGAGAATCGGCAGGCGCAGATGGTCAACGGTCCCCAGCCCGAAACGGTGCGGGATTACACCGTTCTGGCCGGTCTGACCACCCAGTGGAACCCGATTGTTGAGGTGAAGGGGAACGTCCAGCGCCGCCGGTCCCACCATTTCGACCCGATCCGCGTGAACCGCATCCGGGTGGTCGTCCACGCCACGAACGGGGTAGATCACGCCCGCATCTTCGAGGTTCGCTGCTACCGCAAGCGAGAATAAACGCACCCGACGGGCCCAAAGGATTCTCTCATTCCGGCGCATACAAGCGATACTTACTTGCGGCGGAAGCGGCATCTTGTCTAAAATGGTTCGGTTGCGCCGCCCCATGCCTGCGCGTGGGTCCGGCGGGAACGAGAGGAATTCACGCTATTTGCCCGCCTGCGCCCCCCCGTTGCGAGAATCTCCGGAATGGATAGACGTTCATTTCATTTAGAACGCAGTCCCCTCACGTCATTTCCGTCACATTTGAAGGAACAGCGAATGGCCCTTGCGTTAACCCTGTTTTTCGGTTTTTTACTCCTGTCCGTGGTGTATGCCAGCCTTCTGGAATGGTGGATCCATAAGCACTGGATGCACACACCGAAGTACCTGTACCGCGCCTTCGACCGGCACCAGCTCCAGCACCACGTCGCCCGCAAGGCGATGACGCGGTTTTACCTCCGTCCCCCGGAGGTCGCCGAGTACACGTTCACCGAATCTTCGTTCATGCCGTGGCTGTTCGTGATCCACATGCCGCTCTTCCTCCTGGTGGGATGGCTGTTCACCTGGCCGGCGGGCGTGGGATTCATGATCGGGAGCAGCACCTACCTGCTCCTGTATGAGCTGCTCCACTGGGCGATGCACGTCCCGCGCCCCCACTGGGTGTACCATGTGCGCTACTTCAAGTACATCAGCGAGCTGCACCGCATCCACCATTACCGGGCATGGCAGAATTACAACGTCGTCATGCCGATCGGGGACTTTCTCCTGCGCACCCTGAACCACGACTGGTTGCCGCCGGAGCCTGAGACCAACATTTCCGAGGAAGAAGAGCGGTCCCGCAAGCGGCAAGAGAAGCAGGAAAAACTCGCGAAAACCGTTTAGCGGTGAGGAGCTTCTGTGCGTTGGTGTGGTGGTGAGTTGGTGCATTGGTGAGTCGAACAGACCCGGCCCCTCTTCCAAACCTAGAAGGGGGGTATTTATTGTACGGCAATTTTCTTTGCGTTCCCCTGAGGGAGATTTATGTTTTCCGGTGTCTCCTCGCCAGAATCGTGTCCATCAATTTCGGGAAGAGGGAATCCAGCCCCAGCGCAATCCGCGAAAGGGTGCTGGTGTAGACCTCCGGCGCGGGATGGCGGACGGCCCGGTAGATCTTCTCAGCCACGACCTCCGGGGTGGTGGAGAAGGAGCTGATCTCGTAGGGGCGCTCGGAGCGGTTGCGGGCGTTATCGAAGAACGGCGTTCGCACCGACATGGGCAGGATCTCGGTCACATGCACGCCCACCGATTTCCCCTCGATCCGCAACGCCTGGCTGAACGCGTGCATCGCGGCCTTGGTGGCGGCGTAGATGCCGAGGCCGGGGAGCGCCCGTTTCGCGGAAGCGGAGGAGACGTTGATGATGTGCCCGCCGCCCCGCTTCGCCATCAAACCGAACGCCTCCCGGCTCAGCGTCGCCATGGCGAAGAAGTTCACCTCGAAGAGGAGCCGCAGGTCCTCGGGCCGGCTCTCCACGATCTCTCCCTGAAGGCCGATCCCCGCGTTATTCACCAGCACGTCCACCGGGCCGTGCTCCGCCTCCACCTGATGAATCCGGTCCTCCACGTCTTCGGGGCGGGAGAGATCCGCATGAACGGGAAAGGCCCGTCCTCCCAAATCGTTGATGGATCGAACGGCTTCTTCCACCTGCTCCGGGATTTCGGCGAGGATTCCCACCTCCACCCCCTTCAGCGCGAACAGCTCCGCCGTCGCCCGGCCGATGCCGGAGGAAGCACCGGTGATCAAAGCCCGCTTCGGGCTCGATTCAGACATTTGTGTCCAATCCTTTCAGCTTATCTTTAACTTATCTGCGAAAAATAGACTTGTGAGGCATGTTTTCCTGTACAGGATACGCTTTACATCTTATACTTTGAGGCGTCCGCGAAGGCGGATTTCCTGCTCCTCCACGTACGGTTTGAACCGCCAGCTTTGTCCTGCGTATCACACCTGATGTTTAAGATGGAGTCATTTCCAGAAAGCCTTCCCATCTCATTGTGGCGAAAGAGGGGAGCGGCCAAACCTGTTCCCCTCTAAAAGCCTACAAAGCCCGTCCCGGCAATCTCCTGGAAGGGACGAACCCCCGGATAGGGAATCTCTCTATCCGGGGAGGGCAAGCCCCTCCCGAACGTCCGTCGCACGACGAATGCCCTTGGGGGCTAAAGGAAGGTAATCCACCTGTAGAGGAGAGACCTGTGCGTGAGTTGAGAGCACTCCCGGAAAGCCCACGAATCGTCGTGATCGGGATGTCCGCATCCGGCAAGACGACGTTGGCTCAAGCTCTGTCGGAACGCCTCGGTGTCCCCCACGTTGAATTGGACGCGCTTCACTGGGAGCCGAACTGGACTTCCGCAACGCCGGAGCGCTTCCGTCAGCGGGTAGCCGAAGCGCTGGCGGGGGACACCTGGGTGGTGGACGGGAATTACAGCGCCGTGCGGGATCTCGTCTGGGACCGTGCGAACGTGCTCGTGTGGCTGGATTACCCCCTGCCGGTCATCCTCTACCGACTCGTCAAGCGAACCGTCCGCCGGGTCGGGACCCGCGAGGAGTTGTGGAACGGCAACCGGGAAGACCTGAAACTCCACCTCAGCCGCGACGGCCTCCTCTACTGGGTCCTGACCACCTACCGGAGAAAGCGAGCGCAGACCCCCATGCTGCTTCAGAAGCCGGAATATGCTCACCTGTCGGTTTACCGCTTCCGGTTTCCGAAGGACGCGCAGAGATGGCTCTCCTGCATCCCCTTTCCCGTCGCGGACCGCCCCGGAAAACGGGTGGCGCCATGATGGTCCTCTCTCATTATCAGGTCGAGCCACTGCTGAAGGCGCGGGAAGCCGAACAGGAGTCGGCGGTCACCTCCCTGGACCTGAACCGGACGCAGACGGAGGTCCGGCTGGACGAGCGAGGGGTGACCTTTCCGGACGGGCAGCGGATCTCTTGGGCGGAGGCGGAGGAGATCCGAGAGAACGAATCCACCTGTTATCTCGTTCGGGACAGCGCCATCGAGCGGGTCCAGTTCTATTCCGAACACACCGACCGCTTCTACAGCCTGCTAGCGACGACGGGCGCGCCCACCATGCTCATCGCCGGGTTCCCCATGCACCGGATCAAGGGGATCGACCCGCACGAGGACACGCGGCGGAAGATCGAGACGGTGAAGCCCGTGGTCGGGCGGGTGCTGGATACCACGACGGGCCTGGGCTACACCGCGATCCAGGCGGCACGGTTCGCCGATCACGTCACCACCATCGAGATCGATCCAACCTCCATCGAGGTGGCGCGCCGCAACCCGTGGTCGCAGGAGCTGTTCGACAATCCGAAGATCGAGCAGGTCATCGGGGATTCGTTCGAGGTCGTGCCGACGCTGCCGGACGCGGCCTTTTCCCGCATCTTCCACGACCCCCCGACGTTCAAGCTCGCGGGTCAGCTCTACTCCGGCGACTTCTACCGCGAGCTGTACCGTGTTCTAAAATCGGGGGGGCGGATCTTCCACTACATCGGCGACCTGAACAGCGCGCACGGCAATACCGTAGGACGAGGGGCGGTCCGGCGGCTGCAAGAGTCGGGATTCGCGAAGGTGGTGCGGAGGCCGGAGGCGTTCGGGGTGGTGGCGTACAAGTGAGGGCGCAGGGTAGAAAGCCGGGTTCTGCAAACGGGACGCGCGCCTGCGGCATGCGGAATTCAACGCGGATCCACGCGGATAACCCCTGAATGGAACCACAGATGTACACGGATGAACACGGATGAACACAGATAAATCTATTTGGAACCGCAGATGAACGCAGATGAACCCACCCCTCACCCATTCACCTCTTCACCTTGTCACCTCTTCAGTAGTGGGGGTTCTCTGCGTCTCCGCGCCTTTGCGGTTCCCTTGCCGTTCTCCCTGGTGCGGCAGGGCAGGGCATGAGCCTTCCGCGCCGAACCCTATCACGAAACGAACACCTTAGGATCAGGGACGCGAGAGGAGTGGGATTGTGACTTCGTTTGGGGTGGGATTGATCGGCTGCGGGGGCATGGCGATGCATCTGGCGCGGGAGGCGCGGGAGCTTCCCCAGGCGCGCATCGTCTCCGTCTGCGATGTGGACGAGGAGCGGGCCGCGAAAGCGGGAGAAGAGTTCGGCGCATCGAACGTGACGGATTACCGGGCCGTGCTGGAGAACCCGGAGGTGGAGGCGGTGATCATCGCCACGCCGGGGGGCTTCCACGAAGAGCCGACGGTCGCCGCCGCGCAGGCGGGAAAGCACGTCTACTGCGAGAAGCCGATGGCGGTGACTCTGGAGGCCTGCGACCGGATGGAGGCGGCCTGCCGGGACGCGGGCGTGAAACTGATGATCGGGCAGGTACTCCGCCTCTACCCCACGTTCCACAAGACCGCCGATCTGCTGCGGGAAAAAGTCGTGGGGGAGATCCAAAGCATGCATGTCGTCAGAACGGGCGGGCCGTCCACCTTCTCCGGGGGCTGGCGGGCGAGGTATGACCTCTCCGGCGGGCTGCTCATGGAGGTGAACGCCCACGAGCTCGACTTCATGCGGCATGTAGCGGGCGACGTGGAGAGCGTGTACGCCACCTCGCGGCAGATCATTCCAGGCCGATACGACTACGACGACACCTTCCAGATCGATATGACGTTCAGGAGCGGTGCGACGGGCCACCTCTACGCGAGCTGCGCGTCGACGCTGGGCGAATACGGGATGACCTTCGAGTGTTCGGAGGGAACACTGCAGAACGGGGGGTTCGGCGGCCCGATTCGATACGCGAAGTTCGGGGAGAAGGAACCCACCGCCCTGGGGAAAGAGGAGTGGGAGAAGGAGGAACCCTACCGCCACGAACTCCGCCTCTTCTTCGAAGCCGTCGAGGGGGACACCGAGACTGCCATCCCCGCGCGCGAGGGCCGCGCGGCGGTGGAGCTGGCATTGGCCGCGTACCGCTCAGCGGAGACGGGGGAGGTGGTGCGACTGCCTCTTGAGGGGATGACTGGATGACAAGATGACAAGATGACCGGGTGAAGGGGTGAAGGGAGATATACGGGAGTAAGGAAAATGAAGATAATGAACCACCGTGACTTGGAGGTCTACCAAAAAGCATTTGAGATGGCTATGCAGATCTTCGAGTAGAGCAAGTCCTTTCCAAAAGAAGAAACCTACTCCCTCACGGACCAGCTCCGCCGCTCGTCCCGGTCCGTCTGCGCCAATCTCGCCGAAGCCTGGCGCAAACGAAGGTATGAAGCCCATTTCATCAGCAAATTGAGCGATGCTGGAACGGAGGCGGCAGAGACGCAAAGCTGGATCGAATTTGCGGTCCGATGTCGTTACCTGGAATCGGAAACCGGAAAAGGACTTTATGAGGAATACAATGGGATAATCCGTACACTGGTAGGGATGATCCACCATTCGCATACATGGGTCCTTACTTCCAACGGTAAATGATTCATCCAGTCATCCAGTCATCCTGTCACCCTGTCAAGATATCAGAGAGGGTTTATGAAGCGAATCACCGTCATCGGACACCGGGGCGCCGCCGGGCTGGAGCCGGAGAACACCCTCCGGTCGTTCCGCCGCGCCTGTGAACTCGGGGTGGACCGCGTCGAGACCGATGTTCACCTTACCCGCGACGGCCGCCTCGTCTGCATCCACGATGCAACGGTGGACCGCACCACCGACGGCACGGGTCCGGTGGGGGAGTTCACCCTGGAAGAGATCCGCCGGCTGGACGCGGGGCAGGGGGAGCGGATCCCCACGCTGGAAGAGGCCCTCGAGACGGTACGGGGCCAGGCCGTGCTCCAGATCGAGTTGAAGGCCGGGGGCACGCCCGCCGCCACGATCCGCGCGCTGGAGGCGGCGGGGATGGGACCGGAGGAGGTCCTGCTGGCGAGCTTCACCAGGGAATTCCTGCAAGAAGCGCGCGCCCTGCGACCGGACCTTCCGGTGAGCCACCTGTTCGGGCCGCCCGCGCCGGGTTTCGTGGAGCTGGCGCACAGCGTCGGGGCGAAGAGCATCTCCTTCCCGTTCCGGCACCTCACCCCGGAATGGATCGAGGCCGCGCACGACGCCGGACTGGAGGTCCGGGCGTACAACCCGGACACGCGGGAGGAGATGAAGCGCGTGCTGGCGTTGGGCGTGGACGGTATCGGGTCGAACCGCCCGGACCTGCTGCTGGAGATGCTGCGCGCCCGAGGGTTTCACGAGTAGCGGAGAGGGACGAACCTCCTTGCCTGGAGGGGAGTTCATATCGTTTAGCCCTTCTCACTGCCGCCCCGGCTCGTCGTTGTTTCGTTGGCCGGAAATAGCCTTTGGCCCTGACCCATCCCCCCTGACCGGTTTACCCTTACCCCTATGCACATTGATGATCGCCTGTTTGTGGCGCAGCGGCTCCCGGAGGGGTTCCCCCACGGGTACACCTGGACTCTGGCCTCGCGGCTGGGGGAGATGCTCCGCCGCCTGGAGGAGCGGTACGGCCCGCGCGACTCTTCCTTCACGCTCCTCGGGATCGAATTCGAGGAGACTGGCCCGCTAATCTGGTTTCCCGGAGCCTCCCGATACGTCATCATCCAGTTGAGCACGAACACGCTGAAGAACCTGGAATTCGCCTGCTATGAGCTGGCCCACGAAGCGGTCCACCTCCTCTCCCCCACCGGCACGGACGAGACGACGGTGCTGGAGGAGGGGCTGGCGGTCCACTTCTCGCGGGAGTACCTGCGGGACGAGTTCGGGAAGGAAATGGCTCCGAAAGGCGACCGTTACGCCGAGGCGCTGGAGAGGGTCGAAGCCCTGCTCCGCGTCGAGGACTCCCTGGTCTGGAACTGCCGCCAGGTGGAACCCGTCCTCTCACGGATCGGGAAAGACCTGCTGCTCCAACTCTCTCCTGACATGGACGAATCGCTCGCGGATGCCGTGACTCGGAAGTTCGAGGTCAGCCCTTCCCCTTGAACCTCTCTGGGGAGGAACGCGGCGGGAACGGTATACGTGACTCTGCCCCGGTCATTCGATTCGCCGGGCACAAGGAATGAACAGAGCCCGGTCCGCCGACCGGCAACGCCTGACTTGAACGTCTCGACTTTTCTGCTGCTTTGTGGGGTGGCTCATATGCTCGAATCGTTGGAACTCACCGGTCAGACCGTGACCCTGATGCCCATGTGCCTCCGGCACGCGCCCGCCCTGTACGAGGCGAGCCGGGATACAGAGATCTGGCGCTACATGCCCGAGCAGGTGGAGACCCCGGACGATATGCGGCGCTGGGTGCAACAGGCCGTGGAGGGCCAGGAGGGCGGGAAAGATCTTCCGTTCGTCATCCTTCACCGGGCGACGCAGTCGGTGGTGGGCAGCACCCGCATGATGGACCTCGATTTCCAGCACCGGAACCTGGAGATCGGCTGGACGTGGCTGGCCCCGGAGGCCCGCCGGACTTCGATCAACACCGAATGCAAGCTGCTGCTGCTGGAGCACGGCTTCGAGCGGCTGGGGATGATCCGGGTGATGTTCAAAACGGACGGGCGCAACCTCCGCTCGCAGCGGGCGCTGGAGCGAATCGGGGCGGTGAGGGAAGGGGTGCTGCGCCATCACCGGATCATGCCGGACGGCTTCCTCCGCAACTCCGTGGTGTACAGCATCCTGGTGGAAGAATGGCCCGTTGTGAAACAGCATTTGAAAGACCATCTATCCGTCTGCGAGACCCATTTAGACCATGCCGTGACCATGCCCGCCCCGACAGGTGGCATTACAGAAGGGAGCAAACATGAATCCCCATGAAGACCCGACGAAGATCGCCCCCCCGGTGGAGCTGCTCTGGCCGGAGGGCGCTCCCGGAGCCAGGGGCGAGGAGGAGGCGGACCGTCCCACCCTCACCATGTTCCTCCCGCCGAAGGCGGCGACGACGGGCGCGGCGGTGGTGGTCTGCCCCGGTGGGGGTTACGGCGCGCTCGCGGTGGGGCATGAGGGCCGGGACGTGGGGGCATGGCTGAACGGCCTGGGGGTGGCGGCGTTCATGATGAAGTACCGCATCGCGCCGCATTACGGCCATCCCGCGCCGCTGCAAGACGTGAAACGGGCGATCCGCACTGTGCGGGCACGGGCAAAGGCGTGGGGGGTGGACCCGAAGCGCGTGGGGGTGTGGGGATTCTCGGCGGGGGGACACCTTGCATCCACCGCCGCCACGCAGTTCGACGGGGGACACCGGGCCGGGGACGATCCCGTGGAGTGGGAGAGCAGCCGCCCGGACCTGTGCATCCTGGGCTACCCGGTCATTTTGTTCGAGGGGCCGCACATGCACCAGGGCTCGCGGGATAACCTGCTGGGCAAGGCTCCGTCCGAGGCGCTCGTCCGCGAGATGTCGAGCGAGCGGCGGGTGACGCCGCAGACCCCGCCGACGTTCCTCTTCCACACGAATGAGGACCGGGGCGTGCCGCCGGAGAACAGCGTGGAGTTCTACCTCGCGCTGCGGCGGGCGGGGGTCCCGGCGGAGATGCACATCTTCGAGCGGGGCATGCATGGGGTGGGTTTGGCCCCCGGCGATCCGGCGCTCTCCCTCTGGCCCCGTCTGCTGGCGAACTGGATGGGTCTTCACGGTTTCCTGAAGAAGCCCTGAAGGACATGACAGGATTGTTGCAGCCTCCTCTTCAAGTCGAACATTGAGAAGTATAAAACTGAGTTGTATAGATTTTGTTAAGGATATGCAACGATAAATTCAAATACTTTTGATCCATAACTGAGACTGGCGCATAGATGACGGATTGCACTTACACTCTGGAAATCCAACCGGCGGAAGAGGAGATCGCCTTCTTTGACGTGTTGCGGGAGTACAACGAGGCCCATGTGGGAGACAGCGGGCTGGATCGCCTCGTCTTCTTCGCGCGGGACCGGGACGGGCAGATCGTCGGTGGCCTGCGGGGGATGACCGCCTGGAGCTGGCTGCATGTCACCATCCTGGTGGTGAAGGAGGGCTGCCGGAAGCGCGGGATCGGGAGACGGCTGCTCGCGGAGGCGGAACAGGAAGCGGCGCGGCGCGGGTGCATCGGCGTCCATGTGGAGACGACGAGCTTCCAGGCGCTGCCGTTTTACCAGAAGCAGGGGTATACTATTTTTGGTGAGTTGAAGGACATGCCGCCGGGGCATACGTGTTATTTTCTAAAAAAGACCTTGAGAAATATGTAGTGCACCCCAATTCTTGGACACGGCGTAACTGAATGCTAACATGGTCCAAG